>JBEEGD010000534.1:0-8010 GCA_041166685.1 Acidimicrobiaceae bacterium
AGGCGCTCGAAGCTCCGGCGGGCGCCGGCGCAAGCCCCTCACGGCGGCTGGGCGATGAAGCTGCTCAAGCGGATCGCTGTCCTCGGTGTGCTCTTGGGGTTCGCGGGGATGTGGATCGCGTACGCGCAGACTGCCGCCGACATCGCGTTGGTGGACAAAATCGGATGGTGGACGCGGCGCCCCGGCGCGCAGCCAGTGAAGAACCCCAACAATTTCGAGGTTGCCGCCGGCGTTCAGGGTGACGAGAGCGTGGCCGCCCTTCGCGTCCTCATCCGAGGCACCGTCACGAAGGCAACGCTGGTGCTGGGCGAAGCCGATGCACCGTTCAAGGACCTCAACCCGGGCAAGCTCAGGGTCTGCACCACGAGTAGCCCGTGGCTCGTGGTGGACGGGGGGCCCTACGCCGACGCGCCGAAGCCAGACTGCTCCGGTGCGGTCGAGCTGATACGAACCACCGACGCGGCCAAGATCGGCACGTGGTCCGGTGACGTCACGAGCATGCTGGCTGGCGCGCGCAGCGAGGTCTCGCTGATGGTGTTGACGGTTCCAGATCCTGCCGCGGTCATTCCGCCGAGCTACTACATGAAGCTCGCGGCCCGAGTCGCCACCGAGGGAACCCTGGACGTGAAACCATCGCCGTCGCCGGTGGTGACGCCGAGCGCGCCGTCGGGCAACTCGGGTGCGGCCTTCCCGCGTGTGACGACACCGAGTCAACCAACCGCGACGGCTGCAACCCCGGGCGCAGGGGCGACCGCGACGCCGACTGCGCCGCCGACCCCGGTGGCCGCGACCGGTAGCGCCAACGCCATTCCGCCGCGTTTGACAATCTCGAGCAAGGCGGAGAAAAAGAAGTGGGGCAAGCTCGTCCTGCTCGTTCCGCTCGCGGCGATCGGCGCCGCGCTGTACGCCGGCGGCCGCAAGTTCCTGGAGCAACGCGCCCTCGACCCCGCCAGCACCTGACCCTCGGGCTAGCCGGCGTAGTGGTTGGTGATCGGGAGGCGGCGGTCCTTGCCGAATGCCTTCGGCGTGACTCGTACCCCAATCGGTGCCTGGCGGCGCTTCCACTCCGCTACGTCCACCAGGCGCGTGATGCGCTGCACGAGCGTGGGATCGAACCCGGCCTCGATGAGCTCGGCCCTCGTGAGGTCCCGCTCGACGTACGCCTCGAGGATCGGGTCGAGCAGTTCGTAGGGCGGCAGGTTCTGATCGTCGCGTTGACCCGGCGCGAGCTCGGCTGACGGCGGTTTGGTCATCACCGACTCAGGGATGAGGTCGTAGCCCGCGACCTCGTTACGCGATGCCGCCAGCTCGTAGACCCGCGTCTTGAACACATCCTTGATGACCGCGAATCCACCAGCCATGTCGACGCCGTAGATCGTCGTGTACCCGACAGCGAGCTCGCTCTTGTTGCCACAGATCAACACCAGCCAACTGCGGAACTTGTTGGCCAACGCCATGAGCACCGCGGCACGGATACGGCCCTGCAAGTTCTCCTCGGTGATGTCCGGCTGCGTACCCGCGAAGGACGGCGCCAGCATCTCGAGCATCGCTTGGAAGGCAGGCTCGATCGGGATCGTGCGCAGCTCGACGCCGAGGTTCTGGCACAACCGCCCGGCGTCCGTGATCGACCCCTCGGTCGAGTACCGCGACGGCAGCGCGACGGCGTGGACTCGATCCGCACCCACGGCGTCGGTGGCGATCACCGTGACCAACGACGAGTCGATGCCACCGGACAAGCCGAGCACCACGTCGGTGAAACCGTTCTTCTCGATGTAGTCACGCGTACCGAGCACCAACGCTTCGTAGACCTCACGGGCCGGAGCCATCGGCTCGGCGGGCACGGGGTGACGGTCGCCCTCGTGATCAGCGCGGGCCGGACTCACCTCGATCACTGGCAACGCCGGGGCCATTGCGCGGCCCCGCGGGTCAAGCAAACGCTTGCGGAACACCGGCAACACGTCGAGATCGACGATCATCACGTGTTCCGCGAACTGGGGCGCACGGGCGATGAGGTGACCATCACTGTCGAACACGAGCGATGCCCCGTCGAAGACGAGTTCGTCCTGTCCGCCCACCTGATTGACGTACACGAGAGCGCACGACGCGTCGGACGCACGAGTGGCGAGCATGCGCTCGCGCTCGTCGAGGCGGTTGGCGTAGTAGGGCGACGCGTTGATGTTGAGGATGAGCTCGGCGCCACCGGCCGCTTGCTCGGCGATGGGTCCGGACGGGATCCACGCGTCCTCACAGACCGACACGCCCATCTTCACTCCAGCGATCTCGAAGAGGACGAGCGAATCCGTGCCGGGCGAGAAGTAGCGCTGCTCGTCGAAGACCGCGTAGTTGGGTAAGTGACGCTTGTGATATCTGCCTTGGATTCGTCCGCCGGCACACACCGCAGCCGCGTTGTACAGATCGCGCCGAGCATCCACGAAGCCAACGATCGCCGTACAGGTGCTGGTGCTGGCCGCGACCTTCTCGATCGCATCGCGGTTGGCTCGCACGAACCCTGGCTTGAGCAGCAGGTCCTCGGGCGGATAGCCCGTGATCGCCAGCTCGGGAAACACGGCGACGTCACAGCCGGCCGCCTCGGCCTCTCCGTACGCGGTGAGGATGCGATCGGCATTGCCGTCGAGGTCGCCAACGATGGTGTTCAGCTGGCAAAGGGCGACGCGAACGCGAGCCACACGACCAGACTACCGACCAGTGTCTGAAGCTCTGGCCGTCGAAGGCGCCGAAAGCGTCGTTCGCAACGCCAGTCGGTCGCTCGGGCGGCTGCTCGACAGCGATCCAGACGCCGTTGCAGTGCTCGAGCACCTCGATGATCGGCCACCGGTCGACACCTCGTCGGTCGACGCGCTCGCACGCTGGAAGCGTCACGAGTTCCTGCGGATTGCGGCGCGCGACCTCTTGCGCATCGACGGGCTCGAAGTCGTCGCGGCCGCATTGTCGACGATGGCGGGCGACGCGCTCGACGCCGCCGTTGGTCTCGCCGGGGGGGAGGGCCTCGCGGTGATCGGCATGGGCAAGCTCGGTGGGCGAGAACTGAACTATGCATCCGACGTCGACGTCATGCTCGTCAGCAACGAAGGAGATCCTGCAGTTCTCGAGCGGGCGGCCCGCGCGGCCATCGACATCGCCCGTGGCTGCTTTCGAGTCGACCTCAACCTGCGACCCGAAGGGCGGAACGGCGCGCTGGTGCGCACGCTGTCGTCGTACGAGGCGTACTGGGATCGCTGGGCCGAGCCGTGGGAGTTCCAGGCGTTGCTCAAGGCGCGTGCGGTTGGCGGCGATCGAGCGTTGGGCGAGGCGTTCGACGCGTCGGCCGCGTCGCATCTGTGGTCGCGGCCGTTCACGTCCGAATCGATTCGCGCGGTGAGGGCGATGAAGGCCCGCGCCGAAGCCGATGTCGCCCGGCGAGGCCTGTCGGATCGCGAGTTGAAGCTCGGGCCAGGCGGAATCCGCGACGTCGAGTTCGCAGTGCAGTTGCTCCAGCTCGTGCACGGAGGAGCTGACCCCGAGCTACGGACCCCAACGACATTGACCGCGCTCGGCGAGTTGGCTGATGCCGGTTATGTCGGCCGGTCGGACGCGGACCACCTCAGTGCGGCCTATCGATACCTGCGCACGGTGGAGCACCGCTTGCAGCTCGATGACGAGCAGCAGGTCCATGCCATACCCACCGACGAGTTGGAGCAAGATCGTCTGGCCCGTGTGCTCGGCTACACCGGAACCGTCGAGGCCAGCGCGACCGAGCGCTTCCTGCGCGAGCTACGCGGCCATCAGAACACCGTGCGAGCGATCCACGAACGTCTGTGGTTCCGGCCGTTGCTCGAAGCGTTCGCCCACGACGGTGATCGCGTCCTGACCGCGGAGGCCGCCGCGGCCCGTTTGGCCGCATTCGGCTTCTCCGATGTCGAACGCACCCGCCAAGCCGTCAGGGAACTCACCCGCGGGCTCACTCGTTCGTCGCGCCTCATGCACCAGATGCTGCCGCTGCTGCTCGATTGGCTGTCGGCGTCACCGGACCCGGATCTCGGCTTGCTCGGACTGCGCAACCTTGCGTCAGGACCGCAACGGTCGATGGAACTTGCCACGGCGTTCCGCGAGTCCCCGGAAGTCGCCCAACGTCTGTGCCGCGTGCTCGGGACAAGCCGCATGTTGGGTCAGCTCCTGCGGCGTAACCCCGACATGATCGAGTCGCTCGGCGACCCCGCGGGTCTACGACTGCGCTCGCGCGACGAGTTGGTCGACGGTACCCGCGCCGCCGTTGTATGGCGGCCGAATGACGAAGAGCGGTGGAACGCGTTGAAACGATTCACGGACCGCGAGGGTTTGCGAATCGGCTCGCACGATGTGGTCGACCTCATCGACGTCTCCGAGGTCGGCGGAGCGCTCACCAACCTCGCGGAAGCGACACTAGAAGCGGCCGTCGCCGTGCTCGAGCCGCCGTTGCCGTTCGCGGTGATCGCGCTCGGCCGGCTCGGCGGCGGCGAGCTGTCCTACGCCAGCGATCTCGACCTGCTGTTCGTCTACGACGGAACCACCGCGACCGATTTTGCCGCGGCCGAGCGCGTGGCCACGGCGTTGCTCCGAGACATCGGCGGCAACCGCCCCCACATCTACAACGTGGATGCCGACCTGCGCCCGGAGGGCAAGGACGGTCCTCTCGCTCGCAGCCTCGACGGCTTCCGCACGTACTACCAGGGCTACGCGGAGCCATGGGAGCGCATGGCGATGGTGCGGGCGCGGGCGGTGGCGGGTGATCGCGAGGTCGCCGCCCGCTTCTTCGACGTGCTCGATCCGTTCGTGTGGCGCGACGGACTGTCCGACGAGGACCGTCGCGAGATCCGTCGCATCAAGGCGCGCGTCGAGAACGAACGCATCCCCGCCAACGAGGACGCTCAATACCACCTGAAGCTCGGTCGGGGCAGCTTGTCCGACATCGAGTTCGCCGCTCAGCTGTTGCAGCTCGAGCGCGGGGTGCGCAGCCCCGGCACCATCGCAGCCCTCGATGCGCTCGCCGCACAAGGTGCGCTCGATGCGGAGGATCACGATGTCCTCGTGGAGGCGTATCGGTTCTGCGAGCGCGCCCGCAATCGTTGGTTCCTCGTCAACAGCGCGCCGGGCGACACGCTGCCACCGCACCTCGAGGACCTCGAGCGCCTCGCCGTCTCGCTCGGCACGACGGCGAGGCAGCTGCGAGACGACTACCGCCGAGTCACCCGTCGATCGCGGCGCGTGTTCGAGCGGCTCTTCTACGGTCGCGACTCCTGACGCAAACGCGAACTTCCGATCAGCAGCCCTCGGGCTTGATGTGGGTGACGAACCGGTGGGCGGCGTCCGGGACGTGCGCCTTCAGCTTGTCGGCCATCGTCTGCGTGAGCTTGCCGTCCTTGACAGCCTGATCGATCTTGGCCGTGGCGGCCTCGACGATCGCGCTCTCGACGTCGGCGGGAGCAACCCCGTGGGCCGTGGCGAGATCAGCCACCGACTGACCGCTCTGCACTGCCGCCTTGAGCTCGTCGACGGTCACGCCGATCTTGGCAGCGGCCGCTTCGGCCAGACCCTCGAGAACCTTCATCCGAGGCCCGCCTCGGCCTTTGCCCGGCCCGCCGTTCGAATCCTTGGCGTCTTTGAACGCTTGGATGATCGCGTCCTCCTGCTCCTGGGTGATCGTGCCGTTGGCCACGAGCTTGTCGAGCACGCCTTTGAACTTGGCTCGAGGCGCGGGGCAGTCGGACGACGGATCGGCCCCTTGGGTGTCGGCTTGTGTGAGCACGTTGCTGGTGGCACCGGCCGGAAGCACGGAGTTCAACGCGAATGCTCCGCCCCCCAGGGCGGTGATGATGCTGACGGTGGCGATGAGTTTCTTCATGGCACCCAGAGTGTCGGACGTTTGTTAGCGACGAATGATGCCGCAGTCAGAATCTGGAGTTGGTAGTGTGTCCGCATGTCGAGACAATCATCTCATGATATGGGACAACAGGAATGGCTCCCCGAGTGGGACGGCACGCTCTACGCGGCCAACACCGACCATCACCGCCGCTACGACGATCGATTTCTCTCGACCCTTCCGCTGAAGTCATCCGACCGAGTGCTCGATCTCGGCTGCGGGGCCGGCGACCTCACGGCCACGGTCGCCAAGCTCGTTCCCGCGGGGCACGTCGTCGGCCTCGACCCACAGGCATCGCTCCTGCGCGAAGCCCGCGCTCGCGCGGGCCCCAACCAGTCCTTCGTCGAATCCGCCGCACAACGGTTGGCGAACGCCGTCGCGGACGACGGTTCGTTCGACGTGATCTTCAGCCAATCGGTGCTGCACTGGGTGCCATGGGCTGATCATCGGGCGATCCTTCGAGAGTGCCGCCGGCTGCTGCGCCCGGGTGGGGCGCTCCGCATCGAGTGCGGTGGAGGCGACAACGTGCGCGAGGTCGTCGCGTTCCTCGATGATGTGGCTCGCGCCATCGCAGGAGCGTCCGCACCGCGGGCGCCGTGGACGTTCGTGCACGCCGGCGCCTATCTCGACCTGCTGCTCGACGTCGGATTCGACGTGAAGACCGGTTTCGTGCACACGGTGGCCCAGCGTCGAGCATTCGATCGGCCGCGCGTGCTCGGATGGCTCGCCAGCCAGGCCGTGCAGGCCTACGAGGTCGACCTCGCGCCGGAACACCGAGCTGAGTTCCGCGCCGAGGTCAGTGCGCGCGTCGACGACTTGCGCCGGCCCGACGGCACGTACGACCTCACGTTCGTCCGCCTCGACCTGCTGGCGTTCGCTCCGTGACCGGTGAAGACTGGCCCCATGCCTGGGGTCATCGACAGCGATCAGCACCTGTATGAACCTCGCGGAATGTGGGCCGACCACATCGACCCGTCGCAGCGCGAGGATGCGCTCGAGCTCGTCGACGATGACCGCGGCTACACCTGGGTGACGTGGCGCGGCCAGCGCATCGAGTTGGCCGATGTGCATCTGCCCGGCAACGTCAAGAGCAACGGCGATCACCGACGGCACCAGCGCGGCGGCGAAAGGTCGTCGTACATCTACGACGACACCCTGCCGGACTCGTACTGGAGCCCGTCGGCGCGCGTGCGGTGGCTCGACGAGGTCGGACTCGATCAGGCCGTGTGCTTCCCGAACTTCGGATTGCTCTGGGAGCGACGCCTCTCCGGCTCGTTGCCGGCGCTCACGGCCAACATGGCCGCGTGGAATCGGTGGTGCGCATCCATTGTCATCGACTCGAGCAGGCGCTTGCATCCGGTGGCGCACCTCACGCTGCGCGACGCCGAATGGGCGCACACACAGCTCGCCGAGCTCGACGCCGCGGGCGTGCAGTTGGCAATGGTCGCACCGGCTCCGGTCGACGGAAAGCCGCTGAGCCATCCTGATCACGAACGCCTGTGGGCTGCGTTCGTCGAGCACGGCGTCACTCCGGTGTTCCACGTCGCGGACCAGCCCCGCATGTTCGACGACTGCTGGTACCCGCCCGATGAAGACTCGTTCGTTCCCGCGATCGAGTCGGCGTTCATCTGGGTTCCACCGGCGATCGCGTTGACCGACCTCATTCTCGGTGGGGTGTTCGATCGTCATCCGGGTCTGCATGTCGGCATCGTCGAGCTGAGCTCGATCTGGGTTCCGCAGTTCCTGCTGATGCTCGACGGCTCGGTCGACTTCACGAGCCGGCTCAATGGCACCGACGTCACCCTCGCCAAGCGCCCGAGCGACTATCTGCTCGACCACGTTCGTATCTCGTCCTTCGCGTATGAAGATCCCGCTCGTCTCACGCGCAAGACCGGCGACGTGTTCATGTGCTGCAGCGACTACCCGCATTCCGAGGGCACGGATTCGCCGCTCGACGACTACCGCCGAGCTGGTTGCGACCCCGTTGAGCAGCCCGGGCTGTTCGCCGACAACGTCGAGTTGCTGCTCACGCGTTGACGAGCTCCGCGCTGCCGCGCTTCAAGTCCGAAGACCTGCGGCGACAACGACTGGTCGTCACGCGCCGCTGGGCGGGC
>JBEEGD010000535.1:0-29723 GCA_041166685.1 Acidimicrobiaceae bacterium
GAGTTGCTAACGTGGCTCAGTTCACGGAGCGAGGAAGCGGTGTATGAGTGACACCAACGCCGCGCTCCGCCGGGTGGTGGTTCCCGCAGGGGAACTCGAGTCGCTGGTGCGGCTGGGACGCTCCCGGGGGGGCGTGGTAACGCAGGACGATGTGCTCGCGGTCATCACCGTCGAGCTCACGCCAGAAGCAATCGCCGCGCTCGTGACCTCGTTGGCCCTGGCTGGTGTCGCGGTTGAAGAACCCGACGACGAGACCCTGGTCGGCCATGTCGCTGTCGAAGGCGACCTGGAGATGATCGAGGAAGCCGACCGCACGTCGCAGTCGGTCCTCCGTCACCGGCCAGGGCGGTTGTTGCCCGAGCGGGTCGACAGCCGATCGAGTGGCACCTCCTCCGATCCCGTCCGGATGTACCTGAAGGAGATCGGACGCGTTCCGCTTCTCACCGCCGCCGAGGAAGTCACGCTGGCCAAGCGCATTGAAGCTGGGTCGATCGCTTCGGTGCATCTCGCCGATCTGTCGGCGTTGCGCGAGCTCGACAAACTCGAGTTCCAGGAGCGCCGGCGGCTCGAACGGCTGGCCCGTGATGGCGAGCAGGCCAAGAGCGAGCTCATTCAGGCCAACCTCCGCCTCGTGGTGTCGATCGCGAAGCGTTACGTCGGGCGAGGGATGCTCTTCTTGGACCTGATCCAAGAAGGAAACCTCGGCCTCATGCGGGCCGTCGAGAAGTTCGACTACACGAAGGGTTTCAAGTTTTCGACGTACGCCACCTGGTGGATCCGTCAGGCGATCACCCGAGCCATCGCCGATCAGGCCCGCACGATTCGCATTCCGGTTCACATGGTCGAGTCGATCAACAAGGTCCATCGTGTGCAGCGCCAAATGCTCCAAGAGCTCGAACGTGAGCCAACGATCGAGGAGCTGGCTGACAAGGTCGGCATCACGGCCGCGCGAGTACGCGAGATCATGCGCATCTCGCAAGACCCTCTGTCGCTCGACTCGCCGGTAGGGGAGGAGGACGACTCCAACCTCGCGGACTTCATCGAGGATGCTCAAGCGGAAGCGCCGGCGGAGATCGCCGCTCGAATGATGCTCAACTCCGCAGTCCTCGAGGCGCTCGGCGAGTTGAACGAGCGGGAGCAGCAGGTAGTGCGCTTACGGTTCGGACTCGAGGACGGTCAGGCCCGTACCTTGGAAGAGGTGGGCAAGGAGTTCGGCGTCACCCGCGAGCGAATCCGTCAGATTGAATCGAAGACACTCGCGAAACTGCGGCACCCTCACAGGTCGCAGAAGCTGCGCGATTACCTCGACGGCGAATAACTCCCGCCGGCGGCGAGGTCAATCACCACCGGATCGTCGTTGTGTCGATCCATCAGGTCTCGCGCTCGCTCAACCCCGAGATCCACGACGGCCCTCGCCTTGTCAGTCGCCGTCTCGAAGACGTCGCTGCCCTTGGCGGTGTCGATCCAGCGCCTGAGCTGAACGTAGCGCGTGCGCCCGGCCTTGGCCCCGAAGTAGTAGCCGACGGCGAATCCGATGGCGAGGCCGAGCTTCAATCGCATAGCGAACCCCCCAAGTCCTGAAACGACTACCGATACTCATGCCCTCGGCGTTCTGGCGTCAACCACAGCGTTGCTATCCTGCTCTGTCCCAGTCCGGGGTAGCTCAATCGGCAGAGCGGTTGACTGTTAATCAATAGGTTGAGAGTTCGAGTCTCTCCCCCGGAGCGCAACTCAATCAGCGGGGCGCATCTTCTCTTGCTGCCAGAACGCCCGCTGGCTGGTGATGCGGCCGTCCTCCGCAAACGTCATCACGTCGATCGCCTCGAGCACGAATGTGGCTCCGCCGATCACCGGACGGATCTGCATCGCGAAGGCGGCCTGATGGCCACACACCGCCGTGATGTCGAGCGACCGCAGCTCGATTGAGTCAGCCAATGAATGAGAAACCTCGAAGAATCCGCCGATCGCGCCCTTCCCCCGGTGAACCGGGGCACCCACCGGGTCCTCGACCGTCGCGTCGTCGGTGAACAACCCAACCCACGCGTCGCGGTCGTTCGCCGTGAACGCCTTCCAGTAATTCTCGATCGTTTCGCGGATCGTGCGCTCGTCGGCCATGGGCGGAGACAGTAGTGATCCGAGTCGTAGCATCACCGCCCGACGGGGCTCGTAGCTCAGTGGTCAGAGCGGGGGACTCATAATCCTTTGGTCGGAGGTTCGATCCCTCCCGAGCCCACCATCGTCGACAGATGTGCCCGGGTTTTCCGTTACTTCCGAGAACGAGTCAGGGTCGAGTGGTTTGGTGCCGAAAGAACAGCATGACCCTCACCTTCGACTTTCTTG
Source organism: Acidimicrobiaceae bacterium (assembly GCA_041166685.1). GTDB lineage: Bacteria > Actinomycetota > Acidimicrobiia > Acidimicrobiales > JACDCH01 > DASUCS01. The sequence goes on from JBEEGD010000535.1 coordinate 2,341, forward strand.
CAACCTGGCTTCGGGCCCGCTTTGACGAAGAGCGTGGCGCGTCCCTGGTCGAGTACGCCCTCCTCGTGGCCTTGATTGCGGTGGTTTGCATCGCGGCCATCACGTTGCTCGGTGGCAACGCGAACACGAAGTTCAGCACGGTAGCCAACTCACTCGGCTAGCGGGCCCGTGCCCTGCAGAAGACCTCGGGGGTCCGGGCCGTTCGAACCATCAAGTGTCACACCCGCATACCGATAGCACCTTGCTGGGAAGTGGCGACTTCCTGTCAGACGGAGGTCCCCGACGACTGTTGCACCGCGGGGACCTTTGTCGCGCCGCTCAGGAGAGGGTTACTCCGCGACGGGACGTTTGAGGAGCACCGCGATGACGCCGTCCGCAAGGACGGTCATACCAACGGCTTCCCAACCGGACCTGCCCTCGCGGTTGAGCGCTTCCACCGCAGGTGATCCTCCTGGCGCGCCGGTCGGCGGCTGGAACTGCGGTAGAGCGACAATGAGGTACTCCCAACCGGTCATGGCGTCAGTTCAGCACTGATCTCATCGCATGACCGGCGTGAAGCGCGGCGAGGAGCGGGGCGACCGGGACGGTGGCGATGCCGATCGCGCTGTCGCCGATGCCGTAGGGGATCACGAGCGTGTCGGCATGAAGGAGAGCCCCGCAGCTGTACACGACATTCGGCACGTAGCCGTCCTGCTCGTCCCGTGCCGGGACCAAGAGTGGTTCGTGAAGCCGGCCGATGATCACGGTCGGGTCATCCAGGTCGAGCAGCAATGCTCCGATGCTGTAGGTACGCATCGGCCCCACTCCGTGAGTGAGCACGAGCCAGCCCTCGCTGGTTTCGATGGGCGAACCGCAGTTGCCGAGTTGGATCGTCTCCCAAGGCTCGACTGGGTGCTGGACAGTGACGGCGTCACCCCAGCAGCGCGGGTTGTCCGAGAAGGCGATGGAGTTCGTCTCGCGGTCACATCGCGACAAGGCGGCGAAGCGCCCGCCGATGCGACGAGGAAACAGCGCGAGCCCCTTGTTACCCGCGGCGGCGCCGACGATCGGCGAGGCGGTGAACGTGACGAAGTCGTTGGTCTCCAGAAGCTGCTGGGTGATCGCGACGCCGTCGAACGCCGTATAGGTCGCGTAGTACACCGACGTCCCGTCATCGTTCTCGAATCGCACGAAGCGAGCGTCCTCCATGCCTTGTGCTTCGGCCGTGGTCGCGGGCCACAACACGCGTTCAGAGATGTCGGTTGCGACCGGGAACTCGGTCGTGTAGCTGCACGCCGCGATCGCGCGGAGGTGACGGCTCGTCTTGCCGGCGGTGCGACGGGTGTCGCGCTGGGCTCGCAGTCGTTTCAGGGCAAGATCGAGCTCGCTGTCGGTGAACTGACCGCCGAGCGCGTCGAGCACGTAGGCCGCGTTCTCTCCGTCCGCTCCAATTTCGAAGAGCCTGCCGTGGAAGACCGCTCGGTCGAATGGTCCCGCAGCCAAAGAGCCTGTGGTCGGGAACGAACCCGCAGTGTCGATGGTCACGCTGCCGTCGGTGCCGATCGAACCCGTGCGAAATCCGATTGACGATCGGTGGCCTTCGCCGATGCCGCGCACACTCATGACGAACCGCAAACCGCCAGGTGGAGCGGATCGTTGGTCGGGATGAGCGACCACCGAGGGGTTGCAGAGGGCCGCCGCCTCGATCGCGAATTCGTGTGTGAAGGTGGCGCCGAGCAGCAGCCGTCGGCTTTCAGACAAGGTGACATCGTCCGAGATGCGGTTGGAGATGCGATCGGCGTGCAAGCTGAACACTTCCGTCAACGCGCGGTGGCGCGGGGCGAACCGCTGCATGACGCTGGCCAGCGCACGCTCTACTTCGGCGTCATCGAGGCTGAGGATCCGCTCGACCACTCCTGAGGCGCGCGATTCGTTTCCGGCCAACAGCTCCTGCCCGGGAACGAACAGTCGAGCGACAACCCGAGACGGGTCCGGAAAGAGGCGCTCCCCGACTCGAGTCGCGAGGCGATCGACGGTCACGCGTTGACCGGAGCGAGATGACGCGCGTGCTGGAGCGTCGAGATCAGCGCGAGCGTGGACTCCGCGCCTTCGTTGAGGTTCGCACCATTGCTCTGGAGACCGTCGTACCCGCCGCGGGACTCTTCGTCCCACATCGCGGCGTGGGCATCATTGTCACCAACGAACCACGCGACACAGTCGGCAATACCTCGTGTCCATCGTTCCTCTTCGGTGACCATCCAAGCTCTCACGCACGCGTCGGCGAGCGCGGCGACCTCGATCGGTTGCTGGTCGAACGCAGGCTTCGCGTCTCCCGGCGCGCTCCCACCCACCGGCGTCATCGACAGGTGGCCAGAGGCAGTCTCGTGGTCGAGCAGCCACGCCAACAGCTCGAGCCCTTCGCTGGTCAACCGTTCGCGGTCCAGCGCAGTGCCGGCAGCAATCATCACCTCCGGGACGACGGCGTTCGCGTACGTAAGGCGTCGGTCGGGCCAGGGCCATGATCGATCCCGCCCCGGATGTCCCAGCACGTCGGCGGCGTCCGCGAGCAGTGCCAGCGCGCCCCGGTGGCCTGGCCGGGCCGAGAGCACCTCGTCCGCGCCCAGCGCAGCGAACGCCATCGCTTTCGGCCACGGCGATCGTCGCCTGGCACCGCGCTCGAAGCGGGTCATCGCGTCCTGTCGTAACCACTCGTGCCTGCTCTGCGAAGCCGCCGTGCCGAACCCCCAAAGGCTGCGACCCCAGCAGTCCTCGACCGTGCGACGACCCTGCCAGCGGCCGCGCCGGTTCATTCGGCTACACACGTCACCCGTCACGCCTTGTGCATTGGCAAGGAACCGCAGCGCGGTCTTGGCCAACCCGAGAACGAGCGCATCTGGATTCGGCTCGCGGCACGCGACCACCAGCAGGCGGGCCATGTCGTCGGTGCAGTAACCGTGCTCAGGACGCGGCGTCGTGTGATCGGCATGCTCGAACATGCCGTACTCGTCGGTCATGTGTGCAACGTGAGCGAAGCTCGGCTGCGGTGTGAGCATCACCGCATCACCGCGAGCGACGAGACCACTCGATCGGCGAGGTGGGCATACCGATGCGCAACGGCTGTCCACCCGAGGTCGGGCGCGAGGCGGTTGGCCTCTTCGGCCATCTCTGCGGCCAGGTCGGGTTCGGTGAGGACACGACGCACCGCGTAGGCGAGTGCTGCCGAGTTCCCGTGAGGAACGACGATTCCGGCGCCGCTCGAAAGCAACTCGATGGCGTGAGGAAAGGCGGTTGCCACAACGGGTCGACCGGCGGCGATGGCATCCACGAGCACACCGGACGTGACTTGATCACGCGAGTCGTAGGGCAGCACGACGACGGACGCCTGCTGGATGAGTTCCGTCAGCGACTGCACGTCTCGGTAGCTGTCGTCGAACGTCACCGACGCGGCGACGCCCTGCGCCCATGAGCGCTGGATGAGCATGTCTCGGTACCGCTCACCCTCGTACGCGATGACCTTGGGATGCGTTCGACCCGCGATCACATAGCGGGGCCGCGGCCGCAGATCGGTCAGATGCGCCAACGCGTCGATCGCCCATTCGATGCCTTTGCCCGCACCCAGCAGACCCCACGTCAGCAGCATCGGTCGAGTCCACTGATCGGGCCGGTCCTGAAGTTTTGGTGTGGCGGCGCCGTGGGGAATCGTGGTCACCTTCGACTCGTCGACGTCGAAGCCGTTGCACAGTCGATCGCGCGCCGCTTCGGTCATGACAACGACGGCGCTCGCAGCATCGGCGACCGCCTCGAGTACGGCGCGCTGGTGGTTCGATGGCTCCAGCAGGACGGTGTGCGCGATGACGATGGAGGGCACGGTGAGCCCGCGCAAGATGTCGAGGACCTCGTCCCCGTCCGTGCCGCCGTACAGCCCGTATTCGTGTTGGACGATCGCCACATCGCAATCGCTGAGTCTGGCGGTCGCCTCGGCGACCGATGCCGGAACGTTGTTCTCCAACTCGCCGAGAACCATTCGACTCGAGGCCCTCGAGCCGTCGGCCACCCGCACGACTCCGACCTCTGCACCGTTGGACACGAGCCCTTCGCCGAGCGCGGCCGTGAAGGTGGCAAGACCGCAGGGCGTTGGCGGATAGGTGCTCAGGATGCTGTACGACAGATCGACGCCCGGACGCGCGACAAAAGACGGAAGCAGGGTTGTGCCAACACGCACGCTGAGAACTCCTCGATTGGCTCAGTCGAGACGACGAACCTGCACGGGGCGACAGCGAGGGCCTGACGGCCGTCCAGCCCAAGTGGAGCGACTCTCCCAAGGGGATGTACGTGGCACCCTAGTGCCCAAACGGCCAGTAGCCTCCGGGCGGCGCGAGCGAGGAGGCTCAAGATGGGCCTAAAGGTGGCGGTACTCGCTCCAATCTCTTGGCGGACACCACCGGAGCACTACGGGCCGTGGGAGTTGTTCGCGTCATTGCTTACCGAGGGTCTCGTCGCGCGAGGTCACTGTGTCACCCTTTTTGCCACCGGCGACTCGCAGACCGCCGCGACGCTGTCCTCGGTGATCCCGCGCGGCTGGTCTGATGATCGCGACGTCGACCCGAAGGTCGCGGAGTGCCTGCACATCGCGGCCGTATTCGAGCGGGCCGACGAGTTCGACGTCATCCACAACAGTTTCGATTTCCTCCCCCTGACCTACAGCGGGCTGGTGACGACACCGGTCGTGACGACGATCCATGGTTTCTCGTCGCCCAGAATCCTCGAGGTGTACGAGCGCTACAACCGTCGCACCGCGTACGTCGCGATCAGTCACACCGACCGGGACCCTCGACTCGACTACGTGGCGACCATCCACCACGGCATCGACACCAACGCCTTCGATCTGCAGACGGGGCCTGGCGGATACCTCTTGTTCTTCGGACGCATCCATCCGGACAAGGGCACCAGCCAGGCCATTGACCTCGCCGCTCGAACTGGCCTTCGGTTGCTGATCGCCGGCATCGTCCAGGACCAGCGCTATTTCGACGAGGCGGTGGCCCCCCGGGTCGATGGCGATCGGGTGCAGTATCTCGGCCCGATCGGTCACGAACGGCGTAGCGAGCTGCTCGGAGGCGCCCGTGCACTCCTTCATCTGATCGACTTCGACGAGCCCTTCGGGTTCAGCGTCGTCGAGGCGATGGCCTGCGGCACTCCGGTGATCGCCTACGACAGGGGCTCCATGGGCGAGCTCATCGACGATGGAGTCACAGGGATGATCGTGGCCGATCTCGACGCCGCGACCAAGGCCGTCGCCCAGGTCCACCGTCTCGACCGCGCCGCCATCCGGGCGACCGCCGTGAGACGATTCGGTCGGGACCGCATGGTCGACGAGTACGTCGCGGTCTACGAGCACGTGCTTGCAGAGGCACGTCGGGTCTCATAATCCTTGGCCAAGATGTCCGACCCCCGCCTACCAACAACGGCCGACGCGCTGACACCTGAATGGTTGACGAGCGCACTCGGGGAGTTGCTCGAGGGTGCCGTCGTCGAGACCGTCAAACCGACGATGGTCGGCACGGGCCAGATGGGCGACAGCGTGCGGCTTGCGTTGACGTACGACCGGGAGACCAACGCACCCGCTTCGATTGTCGCCAAACTCCCCGCGGCCGATCCGACGAGCCGTGCGACCGCGGCCGCCGTCCGCAGCTACGAGATCGAGGTCAGCTTCTATCGCGAGCTCGCACCGCGGCTGCCGGTTCGCAACCCGCACTGCTACCTCGCATTGCACGATCAAGCGTCCGACGATTTCATCTTGGTGCTCGAGGATCTCGCGCCAGCAACGCAAGGCGATCAGCTCGCCGGTTGTTCTCTGGATCAGGCCGCGATCGCGGTGGATGAGTTGCCGCGACTGCACACGCCACTCTGGGGTGACCCCTTTCTCGCGAGCCTGCCGTGGCTGAGTCGGGGCGACGAGAGCTCGATCGCGATGACGACGATGCTCGTCACGGGCCTCTACGACGGCTTCCGTGCTCGCTACCACGATCGGCTCGACCCGGATGTGCTGGTGCTGTGCGAGCGCTTCATTCCTCGGCTCGGCGCGTACCTCGCCAACCGCAGCGGGCCATGGACCGTGGTCCACGGCGACTACCGGCTCGACAACCTCCTGTTCGGAAACGAAGGCGGCGGGCCTCCCGTGGCCGTCGTCGACTGGCAGACGGTCACGCACGGGCCAGGCATCTCCGATCTGAGCTACTTCATCGGCGCGGGGTTGCTGATCGACGATCGACGCACGCACGAAGAAGCTCTCGTGCGCAACTACCACGGTGCCCTTCGGGCCGCGGGCGTGGAACTCGAATGGGACGACTGCTGGGAGCAGTATCGGCGCTACACGTTTGCGGGACTCGTGATGGCCGTGGCGGCGTCGATGCTTGTCGAGCAGACGGTGCGCGGCGACGACATGTTCATGGTCATGGCCGACCGTCATGGCCGCCACGCGCTCGACCTCGACGCGGAACGATTGCTCGACTGAACGGAACGACCCGCATGCCGGAACTCACGCCGATGGACGAGCTGTTCGTTCACCAGATCCCCGAGCCGCTGCCCAACGTCGTGAACGCGCACGACCACTGGCGCGAGAGTCTCTTCTTCGTCGCTCATCCCCGCGACGGGCTCGGCGACGTGGTCATCCTGACGCTCGCGCACTTCCCGAAGCGCGGCGTGATGGACTCGCTCCAACTCGGCCGCATCGGCGAGGTCATGACCGCGGCCCACCACGAGCGTCCTTACAACGGCGATCCGCACACGATGACGGTCGGTCCCGTTCGCATCGACATCGCCGAGCCGTTTCGCACAGTGCACTTGCATGTCGATGACGATCCCGCAGCCCCGGTGGCACTCGATCTCACCTTCACTGCTCGCACTCGGGCTCACGGGCTGCGGCGGGGCACGATGAAGGCTGGTTCCGAGATCGTGTGGGACCAGAGCCACATGATCCAGTCGGGCACCTACAACGGAAGGGTGACCCACGCGGGCAAAACCATCGAGATCGTGGACTGGTGGGGTCAGCGTGATCACTCGTGGGGGATTCGGGATCACGCCCGGGTGCCGCTGTGGATGTGGCTCGCCATTCAGCTGCCTGAGGGAATGGTGGCTGTATGGCACTGGGAGTACGCGAACGGGGCGCCGGTGTACACGGACGGCTGCTTCGCCCCTTCAGACGGCGGCGACCCCGTGCCCGTCGTCGGATTCCATCACGACGTGCATTGGATCGGCGCCGACGGTGCCGAGCGCTCCTATGAGCGTGATGGTGGTGACGTCACAGGGCTTGCTGGTCACGTCGACATCGTGCTCGAAGGCGGGCGGACACTCGCGATCGACGCCGAGGGCCGGTGGGCGCAGCGCTACGGGCCCCTGGGTGGCGGACTCAACGAGATGGTGGTCCGCACCGCCGAGGGGTCGGCAGGCACGGCGATCTACGAGGTCACCGGGGCGTCACACCACCACTTCTTCCCAGTCGCTCGCGCGACCGGGCTTCCGCCGGGCTGATCGAAATGAGCGAACGTCAGGTCACGACGAGAGTCGTGAACATCCCCTGTATGAAGTGACCGCCTTCGTCGCCGACCACGTCGCAGAACAGCGTGTACGTGCCGCTGGTCAGCTCGAATCCGGCGGAGCACGATCGCCCAGGGCTGAAAGCCTCGAGCTCGCCAACCCCGGCGCCCGGTGGCAGCTTGTCCTCGTCGACCGCGCCGTTTGTCTTTGTTGTCATCGCCGCAGGCGCAACCCCCTTCACGACGACCACTTCGTGAGGGTGCGTCCCCTGATTGGTGGCGTCGAGGACCACGGGTCCGGCTGCGACGGAAGAAGCCGCGAGTGCGATCTTGAAGTCTGACAGCGTTGCCTTGATGCTCGACGCCGAACTGTTGGTGGATGCCGCCGGCACACACCCGTCAGTCGCGGCATCGCCGCTGTGCCCGTGAGTGGCCGCCGAGCTGCCGTTTTCGCTCCCGGTGACGATCAACTTCCCGGCAGGAGTCTTCGTGCCCCCAGGGCAGGCGAGGGTGTACGTGCCCGGCTTCAGGTCGATCGTCACGGTGGCTTCGAGGCCCGGCGTGAGACTCTCCTTCTCGCCGATGATGGTGCCGCCATCAAGCACCTCGAACTCCGAGATGCTGTCCGCACCGTTGTTCCTCACGTGAAAGGCGGTTGGTCCACTCGGCACGGTCACCTCGGCAGGGTTGCAGCCCTCATCGGTGATGGAGATCTCCACGGTCCCAGTTACGGACGTCCTCGACGAGTCGCTTCCGCAGGAGGCGATCGCTAGCGCCGCGATCGACGCCCCAATCAGAAGTTGTGGTGTGCGCCCGCTCACGAAGGGGCCGTTCCCGCCATGTCGTCGGCTGGCACGCGAGGTGCGTTCACCGCAGCGGCCCGCTCGTTCCGCTTCGATCGAGGCGAGGACGGCCACAAGACGAAGAGCATCAACGGAATTGCGGCGACCAACCACGCGACGACCTCGGCGACGACGGGCCGCGGCTGGATGCCGAGCATGCCCGTGGCCAGAGCCGACTGCACGGATCCCGGTCGGATGAACGAGCTGAGGTCGACGACCTGGCCCTGCGCGATGTTGAGCCAGCTGGCCTCGTGGGCGGTGTGGGCTGCCGATGCCAGCAGACCGGCGACCACGAGCACGAGCACGACACCGGTCGCGCGAAAGAACCTCGCGAGGTTGATCCGAAGACCGCCTCGGTAGAGCGCGTAGCCAACGACGACCGCGAGCGCTAGTCCGCCGATTGCTCCACCGCCGGCGGCCGCCGTGTTGTCGGAGTGCTCGAAGACCGCCACGAGAAACACCGCGGTCTCGAGGCCCTCACGGAACACCGCAAGAAACGCCATCGCCACGAGAGCCTTCACCGATCCGTGGGCGAGGGCGTCGGCCAGGTGCAGCTCGACTTCGCCCCGCAGATCGCGGGCGTGGCGCCGCATCCACACGATCATGTAACTGACCATGCACACCGCGACGAGGGCGACGACCGTCTCGAGCGACTCCTGCTGTCGCTGATCGAGCGTGCCCTCGACTGCTCGCAGGGCGATGCCGATCGCCAGGCACATGCCGGCAGCGAGGGATACGCCCACCCACATCCACCGAAGGACGTCTCGACGGCCGTGGGCACCGAGAAACGCCGCGATGATCCCGATGATGAGCGAGGCCTCGACGCCCTCGCGAAGGCCGATGACGAACGTGGGAAGCATCAGCTCATCCCTACGGGTTCAGGGTGTGCGTGCCATCCCATGAGTGTTAGGCAACCCTAATACCCACGGCGTTGTCAAGATCAGGGGGATCGCGCTGGGCCGGTGTCTCCGAGATGGTCACTGACAGTGCCCCCCATGCGGACTAGTCAATCCACCCCTTTGGCGCGGACCGCCGCGTTTCGGGCCGATTCTCCTCAGGTAATGGGCGGGAACTGCCGAAAAACCGGGGTGATGCAGTGTGCCCACAACTCCGGGCGCCGGGGGCGAGCCTTCCAAGGCGATGACGGAGCAGTCATCGTCGAGTTCGCGCTGGCCGCGGTCCTGCTCATGCTGGTCGTTTTCGGCGTGGTCGACCTGGGCCGCGCCTACTCGCTTCAGAATCGAGTGACCAACGCCTCCCGCGAGGGCGCGGCGATCGCGCAGTTCAAGCCGGGCAACGTGAACACCGGCTGCGACTCAGGGAGCAACGTGTTCGATCGCGCTTCGAACGAGGACACCGGGCTGGCAAGCGCGTCGGGCTTCAACGTCACGGTCGCCAAACAAGTAGGTGCGTCCTTGGTGGCGTTCACGGGCTGCGGCACGCCGGTGGGCACGACCGTCTCCGCCGGCGACACGGTCGTGGTGACGGTCAAAGCCAACTTCTCAGTCATTACCCCGCTCGTCGGATCGTTGGTCGGAAACACGATCGTCGTGTCGAAGAGCACCTCTGTGGTGGTACAAGGATGACACGTGAACGGGTGAAGCGTGTCGTAGGTGACCGCGGCGTAATGATCATCGAGGCCGCGCTCGTGTTTCCGATTTTCTTGAGTCTGCTGTTCGGAATCGTCGATCTCGGTTATGCCGAGTTTCAGACAAGCCAGGCGACCGCGGCGGCCCGAGATGGGGCCCGCGTCGCCATTTTGAACTACCGAAACGCCGACGTCAGTGGATCGGCCGACAACCAAGCCGTGCAAACCCAGGTGACGGGGCGCTTGGCCGGCCAACAGGTTCAGTCCATCGCCGTCTCATGCCTCGCCGGACTTACAGGCTCGACAGTAAAGGCCTGCTCGACAGCTGTGCCTGACCAAGATCGCATCCGGGTTGTCGTGTCCTGGCCGTACGGAGCGCTCACCCCAGTGATGGCGTCGTACGGCCCGACCACGGTCAGCGGCACGGCGACCATGGCCATTCTCGGCCTCCCGAGCGGACTGCCGCCCACTACGACGACCACGACGACGACCACCACCACGACGACGACGCCCGCCTCCTCGACGACGAGCACTTCATCGACCACGTCCACCACTTCCACCACGTCGACCACGACCCCCCCGGGCGGCTGCACGATCACGGGATTCTTCGTCAGTCCTTCGCCTCCACTGGTCTTGAAGAACAACAGCACTCAGCTGAAAGAGGACACGACGTTCGTCGTCACGACCAACGGCGCGGCTACCTGCTCGGGGCTCAAGATCCAGCTTCCGACGAAGACATCTCCTACAACGAGGTCGCTGAGCTTCTTCAGCCCTTACTGGTACACGGTCGTGTACACCACGGATCTTGCCTGGGCGGCGGGGACGAACCTTCCAGTGCTCATACAGAGCAGTAGCGGTGTGACGCTCTCGGGTGGCTCGTTCACGGTGACGGTGCAATGAGGAAACTCATGAAGACGCTCGGTGCATCCCGCGCGCAAGGAGACGAAGGCGCCATCCTGATATTTCTTGCGCTGTCGATGGCCGTCCTGCTGGTCGTCGCGGCCTTGGTGCTCGACGGCGGCTCGAACTACGTGCAACGCCGCCAGATGCAGAACGCCGCTGACGCGGCGACAATGGCCGGCACGCGGGCACTCGATCGCTACCGATTTCCCGCGTTCGGCACGACGCCCGACCTCACGACGATCTCCTCACAAGTCACATCGGTAGCCACAGCCAACGGCGCCACCAGCGTCGTTTCGTGTCGCCTCATCAACTATGACCAACCGGGCACGGCCGGTGACCTGGGACCGTGCACCTCGAGCATTGCGGCGAACAATGCCGAGGGTGTCCGAGTCACCGTGTCGAACACGCGCACCACGTATTTCGGTGGCATCACCGGACGATCGTCCACGACCGCAACGGTGTCAGCCGCGGCCACGATCCAAGAGCTCACCTCTATCTCCTCCGCGTTCCTCGTTTGCGGCAACTCCGCAGTGGGTGGGTACAACCTGTTGAACGCCGACGGGACGGTGAACCCGAACAACGCCCAGAACGCCGGCGAGATCATCATCCACGGCTCGCAAATACCAGACTGTGGGGCCGGATCGCAGTTCAAGGGCCTGATGACAAATGCCGCGAACCTCAACGTGTGGACTGACATCGGGACGCAGGGCAACCAGGTCGGACAGTACCGAGACGTGACGACTGGAGTCACTGCGTGCCCGGATGGAGGCCCCTACAACAACTGCGACATGTTGTTGCCGATCATGCAGTACGGCCGCCCAGGCGGTTCCTGGGCCGAGGCATTCATCACGGCATTCGCGGTCTTCCACGTGACCGAGGGCGCTACCGGCACCGACTCGCACTACGCGCGCTACCTCGCCACTGTCACCCATGTCGGGTCGGGACAGGGCGGCAGTGTTGATCTCGGATCGGCGAACAGCGGGTTGATTCGACTTCTCAAGCTCGTCGAGTAACTCGATCGCGCGCCATTAGTCTCCCCGCGTGGGTCGCGTGGAACCGCCTGACGAGCCGCTGGCCGCCATCGACATCGGCACAAACTCGATTCACCTGGTGATCGCCCGTCCCACGGGCAACAACCGCTTCGATGTCATTGATCGCGAGAAGGAAGTCGTTCGGCTGGGATCCGGGTCGGGCGACATGAAGCGGTTGGAACCGGACGCGATCGAGCGGGGTCTTGACACCCTGCGCCGCTTCCAACAAGTGGCCGCGAGCCGGGGCGCGCGTGTGCACGCAGTCGCGACAAGCGCGGTCCGCGAGGCGGAGAACCGCGGCGAGTTCGTGCGCCGGGCCTACGACGAGGCCGGGGTGCGGGTCGCGGTCATCTCAGGAGCAGAAGAAGCGCGCCTCATCCGTCTCGGTGCGCTGCAAGCGGTGCCGGCCTACGACCGCCGCCACCTCGTCATCGACATCGGCGGTGGGAGCACGGAGTTCATCGTCGGTGAAGGCGACGAGGTTCTGGCTGCCCGCAGTCTGAAGCTCGGGGCCATCCGGCTGACGGAGCGCTTCGGCCTCGATGCTGCGGTGAAGCGCAAGACGCTGGATGAGTGCCGCCAGTTCATTCGGTCGTACCTCGCCTCAGTTGCCCGGACCGTGCAAGCCCTCGGGTTCGAGGTCGTCATCGGCAGCTCAGGGACGATCGTCAACCTGGCTGAGATGGCGCGCGCCGCGCGGGGTGACGCGCCGTTGCGGCAGGTGAGCGGCGCGACGCTCGATGCGGCAGGTGTGGCTCGGGTCATCGAGGTCCTGGCCGAGTGCCAATCGGTTGAGGAACGGATGGCCGTTCCTGGTCTCGATCCGAAGCGGGCGGACATTGTCCTCGGTGGCGCGCTCGTGCTCGAGCAGGCGTTCGCGATGTTTGGAATCAGCGAGATGGTCATCTCCGATTTCGCGCTGCGCGAGGGTGTGCTACTCGACACCCTTCGACGTCGCGACAAGACGTCGATCGGACACCTACGCGACCTGCGTTACGAGAGCGTGATGCACCTGGCTGCGCTTGTTCCCGGTGAACGCGACCATGCCGAACACTCGACCGAGCTCGCATTGCGGCTGTTCGAGCAAACCACCGACCTCCACACCCTCGATCCAGGGTATGAGGAGTTGCTCGAGGCAGCTGGGTTCCTCGCCAACGTCGGCCTGTTCGTGTCGCACGACCGCCACCATCTGCACAGCTACTACGTAATTCGCAACTCTGACGTGCTGACGGGCTTCACCGACGAAGAGATCGAGCTGATCGCACAAGTCGCGCGTTATCACCGCAAGAGCGCCCCCAAGCCAACTCATGCAGAGTTCGCGGCACTCTCCGAGGACGGGCAGCAGGTGGTGCGCGTGCTTGCCGGCCTGCTGCGTCTTGGCGTGGCCCTCGATCGAACGCGTACGGCCGTCGTCGCCGACGTGATCGTTCGCGCGAAGAAGAATGAGCTCGTGATCACGCTGCAAGGTGACGGGGACACGAGTCTCGAGCGCTACACAGCCGACGCCCGCAAGGCGCTCCTCGAAGACGCGCTGGGAGTCGAGGTCACGATCGAGTGAGCGACGGCCTGGCGTACGACACCCGAGAAGGGCGATGGGTTCTCACCGCAGCCGTGCTCGGGTCCGGTGTCGCCTTCCTCGACGGCACCGTCGTGAACGCCGCGCTCCCCGCCATTGGCCACGACCTGAATGCGGGGCTGGCGTCGTTGCAGTGGACGCTCACCGCCTACCTGCTCACGCTCGGTTCGCTGCTGGTCGTCGGCGGGAGCTTGGGCGATCTCTACGGACGGCGACGGGTGTTCGTCGCCGGTCTCACCGGTTTCGCGATCGCCTCCCTGGGCTGCGCCGTCGCGCAGAACAGCGGACAACTGATCGTGGCGCGGTGCGTCCAAGGGGCGGCCGCGGCCGCGCTCGTGCCCGGAAGCCTCGCGCTCATCTCGGCTTCATTTCGGGTCGAGGATCGGGGAAGAGCGATCGGCGCGTGGTCGGGACTCGCAGGCATCTCGACGGCCATCGGGCCGTTCGTGGGCGGCTGGCTGATCGACTCGGTGTCGTGGCGTCTCGTGTTCTTGATCAACCTGCCGCTGTCTGCCGTCGCGATCAGGGTGGCGGTCCGCCATGTGCCCGAGAGCAGAGACGAGGACTCGACACACCACGTGGACATTCCTGGAGGACTCACGTTGTCGATCGGACTCGCCGGCATCGTGTACGCGCTCATCGAGGGGCCCGCCGGTGCGTCGCGCTCGACCGTGGCGGCGGCGGTGGTGATCGGCATCTGTGGGCTCATCGCGTTCGGCGTGATCGAAGCGCGCAGCCCGCAGCCGATGGTGCCCTTGGTGTTGTTCAAGTCGCGCCAGTTTTCCGGCGCCAATGCGGTGACTGTCGCGGTCTACGCCGCGCTGGGCGTTGCGACGTTCGTGGTCGTCGTACATCTGCAGAACGACTTGGGCTACTCCGCCTTGGGCTCCGGTGCGGCGCTCTTGCCGATCACCGCCATCATGCTGGCGTTGTCGGCGCGCTTCGGGGCGCTCGCCCAACGCATCGGACCGCGCTGGCCGATGACCATCGGTCCGCTGGTTGTCGCCCTCGGGATGGCGATGTTGTCGCAAGTGGATCAGGGATCGAGCTATCTGTCCGGTGTCCTCCCGGGTGTCGTGGTGCTCGGCTTCGGCTTGGCCATCACGGTGGCCCCACTGACGGCCGCCGTTCTCGCCGCGGTTGACGACCATCACGCCGGCGTCGGCTCGGCCATCAACAACGCCGCCGCCCGTATCGCGTCGCTCCTCGCCATCGCCACGATTCCCGCGGTTGCCGGCCTCGCTGACGACTTTGCGGACGGCTATCGCCGCGCGCTCCTGATCTCGGCTGTCCTGGCGGTCATCGGGGGAGTGCTCGCCTGCTTCACCATCCGCGAGGCCGTGCCCGTACAGTCCGCCGCGCATGTACCTGTCGGGCCCTCTTGTCTCGAGCCGTGCATGAAAGTCGATCGAGCCGCGTAACGAAGGTGCCGACGGTTCCGTAGTCTCCTACGACCCATGACGAGCACTCCCGCCATTGAAGCGATCGGGCTGACGAAGCACTTCGGCGCGGTACACGCAGTGAACGACCTCACGTTCAACGTCGAGCCCGGTCAGGTCTGCGGCCTGCTCGGACCCAACGGAGCGGGCAAAACCACCACCGTGCGAATCCTCGTCGGCCTGATCCGGGCCAACGAAGGGCGTGCGCGGCTCCTGGGCGAGGAGATGCGCCCGAGCGCGCCTGTGCTGCGCCGTGTCGGGCTGCTCGTCGAGAAGCCGGCGTTCGTGCCGTATCTGTCGGGTATGCGCAACCTCAAGCTTCACTGGGCCGCGGCCGGCGACTCGTGGCCTCCGCCGGGGCTCGACGAAGCGATCGAACTCGCCAACCTCGGCGATGCCATCGACCGCAAGGTGAAGGGCTACTCGCAAGGGATGCGACAACGCCTGGGCGTCGCGCAAGCGGTCATGCACCGGCCCGAGCTGCTCGTGCTCGATGAGCCCACCAACGGCATGGACCCGGCCGAGACACGGCGCATGCGGGTCGGACTCGCGGAGCTCTCGGCGCGCGGTACCACCGTGTTGTTGTCGAGCCACCTGCTCGCTGAGGTGGAACAAATCTGCAGTCACGTGCTCGTCGTCGACAACGGGCGTCTCGTCGCCGCGGGCACCGTGGCCGACATCATTGGCAATTCGCAGGCGGTCGACCTCGAGGTCGGGGATCCGACTCGCGCGACCGAGGTGTTGACCGCCCTCCGCGGCGTCGTCCAGATCGCGCCGTCCGAACGAGGCCTGGTCGTCGAGCTCGACAACATCCGTCGGTCAGAGGTCGTCGCCGCGCTGGTGCACGCCGGGATCAGCGTTGAGACAGTGACGCCCCGCCGGCGACTCGAGGACGCCTACCTGTCGATCGTGGAGGAAGACGATCGATGATCTGGGTCGAGTGGATCCGTCAGGTGCGCCGCATCCGCACGTGGGCTTGTTTGGCCGGGCTCGCCGCCGTTCCCATCATTTTCTCGATCGCGGCCTACGTCGATCCACCGCGCGAGCGCAGGGAGCTCAACGTCTTCACGTTGCTGACCGCCAGCGGTCTCAACGTGGCAATCGTTGCCCTGTTCTTCATGAGCCAGTTCTTCCTGGTGGTCGTCGTCGCCGCCTTCGGGGGTGAAAGTGTGTCCGGCGAGGCGACGTGGGGAACGTTGCGGTATCTGTTCGTTCGGCCCGTGTCGCGAACACGATTGATCCTCGCCAAGATGGCGGTGGCCTACTTGCTGACGATCATCTCTGTGCTCGTGATCATCGCGGCCGGTCTGCTTGCCGGCACGATCGCGTTCGGCTGGCACGACGCGTTGATCATCGACCGTAGCTTCGTGTTTCCGTTCCCGGTCACGATTCCGGCGGGCGAGATGCTGGGTCGCCTGTTGTTCGGCGGCGGCTATGTGGCACTCACGATGCTTGTGGTCGTGTGCATCGGTGTGTTCCTGTCGACCCTCACCGACTCGACTGCCGCCGCGGTGGTTGGGACGGTCGTCACCGTTGTGACGTCGCAGGTCCTCGGCGCTCTGCCGGGGCTGCGCAGCTTCAAGCCGTTCCTTCCGACCCGCTACTGGGATGAGTGGCGCAACCTCTATGCGACGACGGGGCTGCAGGACATGTGGAAGGGCGTTGCATCGACGCTCATCTGGTCGACGCTGATCACCGTGCTGGCAATCTGGCGCTTCCGACGCAAGGACATCCTGTCGTAGGGGCACTCGTCTGCGGCGTCTGCGGCTCGGTCGTCGAGGCCGATGCGACGACGTGGCGCTGCCGCTGTGGCGGGCCGTTCTCGCTGGTGGGCCTCGACGTCGATCGTCCCGCCGCCTTTGACCGAGTGACGATGGGAGAGGGCGACACGCCCCTCGCCGAGGTACGTCTCCGGGGACGCGACGTGACCGTCAAGCTCGAGTTCGAAGCCCCGACGGGGTCGTTCAAGGACCGAGGCGCGGCGTGTCTGGTGGCCGCGGCCCTCGACGTCGGCGCCACTCGCCTCGTTGCTGATTCCAGCGGCAACGCCGGGATCTCGATTGCGGCCTACGCCGCCCGCGCTGGATTGCCGTGTGAGGTGTTCGTGTCCGATGCGCTCCCGGCCGCCAAGCTGGCGCGGATCGATGCGCGGGTGCGCATGGTGAAGGGGGCGCGTGAGGACGTCGCGGCCGCCGCGGTTGCTCGCGTGGCAGAAACCGGTGCGTTCTACGCCAGCCACGTGTGGAACCCGTGGTTCTTCGAGGGTACGAAGCGTTACGTCTACGAGCTCGTTGATCAGCTTGGGGGACGGCTCCCGGCCGCGCTGGTGCTGCCCGTCGGGAATGGGACGTTGGTGCTCGGCGCCTGGCGGGCGATGCAGGAGCTCGGCGTCACCGCGCCCATCCTCGCGGTTCAGGCGGTGAAGTGCGGTCCGATCGCGCGCGCCTTCGACGCCGGACGCCAAAACGTCGAGGCCGTCGAGGACGAAGGCACGGTCGCCGCCGGTATCGCCATTGCCGCACCCGTGCGAGGGAGCGAGATCCTGGCGGCGGTCCGCGCGTCCGGAGGCTCGGTCGTCACCGTCACCGACGAAGAGATCCTCGCGGCAGCCGACGAGTTGGCCACGCAGGGCTTCCTCGTCGAGCCCACCGCCGCCGCTCCGGCCGCGGCCCTGGAGCAGCTCGACATCCACGACGTGGTGATCCCGCTGGCCGTGGGCAGACGCGCGAGCGCTTAGCGCTCGTCGAGCCAGGCGGGGGCGTGGTCGACCAGGAACTCGCTGACGGCCAAGCACCGCTCGAGCACGTCGCACAACTGCTCTTCGCTCTTGAAGATCGCGGTCAGCGACACCTCGATGCGGGCGACGATCGTGAGGCTGCGCTCGGGCGCATCCGTGACCGCCGCGAACGAGTCGATGGCGGACACTTCCAGCGGAAGGTCGGTGCCCCCGACGCCGGCCAGCTCCGTCGCGAGGACGAGCAGGTCGGGTCCCTTCGGCAACGGCGGGAGCGTCCACGTGAAGAGCAGCGGAAAGTGGAATGTGTCCGCCGGATCATCACCGTCGGCCAGCGTGAGCACGGCATCTTCGAAGGACAGCAGCTGCCGAGGGTCGACCTCGAGCGACAGGTGCAGGTCGAGCGGGCCGTTACAGGCCTCTTCGGGGTGGAGGTCGACTTCCCATGCCTGTCGCAATGAGTAGGTCTCCACGAAATGGCGCTCGTCATGCACATGGAACCCGTGATCGGCGGCATGGTCCTTCAAGTCAGCGATGAAGCCAGCGACGTCGATCACAGCCATACACGACCAGCCTGCCACGATGACGGCGTGGATTTGCACGCTGTGCTCAACGATGCAGCTGAGGCCATTCGGTCGGCACTCGGCTCGATCGACAATTGGGGTCTCGCGGACACGAAGCCGGGCCAGTACTTGAGCGATCTCGCGGCCGACGCGGCCGCGCTCGAAGTACTGATCGGCAATGGACTCGGTGTGCTGTCCGAGGAGACCGGTCGCCACCATCCGGAACGAGACATCACCGTCGTGCTCGATCCGCTCGACGGCTCGACGAACGCGTCGCGCGGTATTCCTTGGTACGCCATCAGCATGTGTGCGGTCGACCACGACGGACCCCGGGCCGCGCTGGTGGTGAACCTTGCGCAGGGGCCCTCGTTCCGCGCCGAACGCGGGGCAGGCGCAACTGCTGACGATCTTCGGCTCATTCCTTCTCGGAGGACCGCGATGAACCAGTCGCTCGTCGCGCTCAGCGGCTATCCCCGCGAGTACCTCGGCTGGTACCAGTTTCGCGCCTTGGGTGCGGCCGCGCTCGACCTCTGTGCAGTGGCGGCCGGAGTGGTCGACGCGTACATCGACTGCAGCTGGAACGCGCACGGCCCGTGGGACTACCTCGGCGGCGCGCTGGTGTGCCGCGAGGCTGGCGCGTTCGTGGTCGACGCGCAGAATCGCGATCTGGTCACACTCGAATACACCGAGCGCCGGACGCCAGTGGCCGCAGGCACACAGCCACTGCTGGAGGAGGCTCTGGCGGCCCGTCGCGCACTCGAACGCTGACCTGACCGTACCCTGGAGCAGTGAAGGGTCGACTCCACACGTGGGCGCTGCTCGTCTACCGGCGACTGCCGACCTCGCTTCGACGGCGGGTCGTGCGCTGGGTGGCACCGTCGTTCACCGTCGGAGCGATGTGTGTCATCGAGCGGGACGACGGCCGCGTGCTGCTCATCCGCCATCTGTATCGGAAGCGGTGGGGGGTACCTGGCGGCTTGCTCGAGCGCCACGAGTCGCCGACCGATGCCGCTCGCCGCGAGGTCCGTGAGGAGGTCGGTCTCGACGTGGAGCTCATCGGCCCGCCTGCAGTGAACGTCGACGCCGATCCCCGACGTGTCGACATCATCTTCCGGGCCCGGCCAGTCCGCGACGCAGACGCAGATCGGGCTAGGCCGTCGTCGGTGGAGGTGGTCGAGGCTCGATGGTTTGCGGTGACCGACCTGCCGGAGTTGCAGTTCGAGACTGCCCAAGCGATGCAGAAGGTGGCGCGTACCGGCTACCCGCCACCGAAGTCGGTTCGGCCGAGCTCAACCGGCTAGCTCTGCCATCACCCGGAGGTGACCGGGCAGGCAGGGGTGACGCAGCTTCGTGAGCGCTTTGGCCTCGATCTGGCGGATGCGCTCACGAGTGAGCTCGAACCGCTTTCCGACCTCCTCGAGCGTGAGCGGCTGCTCGTTCGTGAGCCCGAAGCGCAGGCACAGCACCTCGCGCTCGCGCTCGTCGAGCCGTTCGAGGGACGCGCGCAGCGCGTCGGACTCGAGCGACCGTGCTGCGCACTCGTCTGGCGATGCGGCCGAGGTGTCAGGCAGTAGGTCGGCCAGCTCGGTGTTGCCGTCCTCGCCCACGATGGCGGACAACGACACGAGATCAGGCTCGACGCGCAACGCATCCTCGACCTTGTCGACGGCGAATCCGCTTTCGGCCGCCAGTTCGGCGATCGTGGGCTCGCGCCCGAGGGTCTTCAACAGCTGCGCCGAGGTGCGGGCGAGCACGGACAGTGCCTCGCCGAGATGTGCCGGCACTCGAATCGTCCGGCTCTTGTCGGCGATGGCGCGCGTGATGCCTTGACGGATCCACCAGGTGGCGTAGGTGGAGAACTTGAAGCCCTTGCGCCAATCGAACTTCTCGACAGCGCGCATGAGACCGAGGTTGCCCTCTTGGATCAGGTCGAGCATCGGCAGTCCTGCGGACTGATAGCGCTTGGCGACCGACACGACCAGACGCAGGTTGGCCTCGATGAACCGCTGGCGTGCGGCTGCCGCCGTGGCGCGCACCTCGGGGGTGGCGTGCGGTGTGCGTCCAGCTTCGATCGCTTGCGCGAGCTCGATCTCTTCCGCGGCGTTGAGTAGCGGCTCGCGCCGCAACTCGCCGAGATACTGCTGCACGAGGTCACGCTCGCCGGACCGGTCGGATCGTTGTGTCGCTGTAGTGCTTCGCCCAGCCATCGCGCCCCTTGCGGGTAAGTTCAGTTGATGGTCGAAGGTAGTTCGCGTAACCGCCGCGACTGGGGATCCCGTCCTGCGGTGATGGTGTCCGCGTGTCTCCTCGGTGTGTGTTGCAACCACGAAGGTGAGGCCAACACCAGCGATGCGGCGACCGCGCTGCGGACCACACACCGCGTCATCCCGATATGTCCCGAGAGCGCGGGTGGTCTTCCGACGCCGCGCGCTGCGGCGGAGCGTCAACCAGACGGCACGGTGCGAACGGCTGATGGTCGTGACGTCACCGAGTGGTTCGAACGCGGCGCGGCACACGCAGTGCGTCTGGCTGAAGCAGTTGGCGCGACCCGAGCGGTGCTGAAGGCGCGTTCGCCGTCGTGCGGGTGCCACGAGGTCTACGACGGATCGTTCACACGCACACGGGTCGAAAGAGAAGGGGTGACCGCCGCGGCGTTGCGACGCGCGGGACTCGAAGTGGTGTCGGAGGACGATCTGTAACGGACGCGCTCAGGGAAGAACGGTCTCGTCGACCGTCTGGCGCACCTGCCACATCGTTCCGCACGTGTCGCACGTGTGGTGCATGGTGTGACCGACGAGATCGACCATGTCGAGCCGGCCATAGCCATTGCAGTGCGGGCACAGCGCCCCGAGCTCACCCTCGGGAAGCTCCGTCAGTTCAATCGTCGCATCGGCCACCAAGAACAGGCCGGTCGGCAGCGCCTCGATGGTGATCGGCGCGAACAGACCCTGCGGTACTTCCTCGACAGGCTCAGGCTCCTGGATCTCCGGCTCGGGCTTGAGCGCGAATTCGCTCGGCAGCACACCCGCCTCGATGAGCCTTTGGGTTCTCGCCTTTTGTAGATGGTCCGATAGGGACATCTTCCACCCTCCAACACCACGCCTGATCAGAATGGTAGACGCAGTTGGGTCGGCGGCCCAGCCTCTCGACCGCCCCTAGGCTTTCGGCTCCCGGGCGCGTAGCTCAGCTGGCTAGAGCACCTGCCTTACAAGCAGGGGGTCGGGAGTTCAAGTCTCTCCGCGCCCACTCTCGAGTACGAGAGCGCTATGTCAGGAAGTGCCCGGTCGCGAACAGCGACGTGCCGAGGACGAGCGCCGCACCGCTGACGGTCGCATAGGTCCACCGAACTCGCGGTGCGGTGGCGAGGTTCGACCCGATCAACGCGAAGACGGGAAACGCGGCGAGCATGTAGCGACCGGTCCCCATGAAGTCGTCCGTGCTGACCGCCGGCACCAGGACCGCGGCGGCAACGTAGATGCCGTAGCCCGCGCCGAAGCGTCGCCACACCGCGGGGACCGCGGCCGCGAACGCAACGCACAAGAGCCCTTGGAGGACGAAGGGCGCCCACTTCGTCGGGGGGTCGTGCGTAAGGTGCTTGAAGAAGCCGAACTTGAGCCAGGTCGCGAGGCCGGGTGCTCGGTCCCACCCCTTGGCCCCCTCGGTCTCGATGAAGGCGAAGGGGTGGCCGAAGCGCAGCGCCAACCATGTGCACCATCCCACGACTCCGACCGCCGCCACTCCGACTCCGAGATCTCGACGTCGTACTCGGCCTCGGACGTTTTGCAGCACACCCCGATGGTGCAGCATCACCGCGATCAGCCCGATGAGCACGACGACGCCAGTGGGCCGTGCGGCGGTCGCGACCATCCCGGCGAGCCCCGCTGCCACAGGACGATCGTCCTCGAGCAGAAGAAATGCGAGCAGCGTCATCGCGAGGAACAGCGCGTCGGCGTAGGCCGCCCCGTAGAGGAACCACGCGAACGGATAGACGGCGAGCACCACCGTGGACCACCACGCGGCGACAGAGGACATGCGGCGTTCACACCACCGCCGGAACAGCACCAGAACGGCGAGGCCGCTCACCATCGAGATCACGACGGCTGCGAGCGCGAACCCACCGGGCACGAGCCCACCCACGAGCCGCACGGCCAGGGGATAGACCGGGAAGAACGCCACCGACGACTGCTGGTTGGGGTGGTAGCTGTACCCGTATTGCGCGATGTGCAGGTACCAGCCACCGTCCCACCACAACCAATTGCCGAGGAGCCAGTCGACCACCATTTGCGGCCGGCCCGGGGCATCACCTCGTGGCCACACTGACGGCGCCACGGCGACGATCGCGGTGAGCGTTGTTGCGATGGCGCAGTAGAGCCAGACAGTGAGGCTGACGCGCGGGCGGCGCGTCGGCTGCGCGGGCGCGACCGATTCTGACGCGACCGTGCGCACGTCGATGCTCACCGCATGTTTCCTGTGTGACCGAGCGAGTAGCGACCCGGTTGCGGCCAATACGTCAGGCCGTGAGGTCCGTTACCGACGGGAATCCGCGTGGCGAGTGCCCCGTTTACGGTGTCGAACACGTACACCTCGCTGTCGTAGCGACCCGACAGCCAGAGCTCGGTGCCGTCGGTGCTCAGGTTGCCCATGTCGGGGCTTCCGCCGCCGGCGACCGGCCAGTTCGCGACGACGGTGTTCGTCGCCGGATCGATGACCGACACGCTTCCCGGCCCGCGCGGTGGCCCATTGATCTCGTCGCTGCCTCGATTGGCGATGTACAACTGCTTCCCGTCGCGACTCGGCGTGATGCCGTGCGCGCCGGTGCCGGTTGGGATGAACTGCGTGACGGTGAAGGTCTCACCGTCGATGACGTACACGCCACCGACCATCATGTCGGCGACGTAGAAGTGGCGTCCGTCAGGTGCGGCGCGAACGTCCTGGGGCATCGTGGATGCCATCGACCCATCGGGCATCGTCCTGTGCGCCGGGACGGGCTGACCGCTGACCGGGTTCGCCGTCAGGTCGAGCAGACCGAGCACGGTCTGGTGCGCGATGTCGATCTTGGCGAGCTTCCCGGCGTACTCGCACGTGGCCAGCATGTAGGTGCCGTTTGCGTTGTAGTCCGCGTGGTTGATGCCGGCGCACCCCGGTACGGGCAGCTCCGACTGGAGCGTCATCGTGTGCGGGTCGCGGAAGTCGAGCCGTTCTCGGGCCTCGGCGACGACGATGGCCGAGGAGCCGTCAGGAGTGAAGTAGAGGTTGTACGGATCGTCCACGGGAAGCGGTGCGCCGGGCGTGCCCGTCGCTGGGTCGATCGGGACCACGTCGTTGCCTTGGTTGTCGAGCACCCACAACGTCGACAAGTCGTACGACGGCACGACGTGTTGCGGCTCGGTCGTGGTCTTGAAGGTCGAGATGACTTTTCGCGTCGAGGGATCGATCACGCTGACCGTGTTGGAGCGGCCATTCGGCACATAGACGCGCGCCGGATCGGATCGATGCGCGGCTTGGAGGTTCTGCGCTGCTGTCTCGCTGTAGATGTTCGACGGGTCGACCACGGCTGGCATTCCCGGGAAGCCAGCGACAGCGGCAGTCGAGGTCGACGTCTGGCTGGCCGCCACTCCTTGCGACGGCCGAGAGGAATGCTTGCGAGGCCATAGTGCGGTCGCGGTGATGGCGACGGCCGCGACTACGGCGACGATCACGACGATTTGCCACTTTCGGGTTCGTACCGCGTGAGCAGCCATCTATGCGGTGAGCAACGTGCGGACGTCGACCATCTGCAGGCCGCGAGCATCGAGCGCGGAGAAGATGACGGGCAATGCGTCGATCGTGCCCGTGTGGCCGAAGTGAAGGCTCACGATGGAGCCGGGCTGCACGGCGTCGATCGTGCGTTGAGCGATGACCTTCGCGCCGGGGTCCTGGTAATCCGCCGGGTCGACATCGAATCCGACGACCGTCGAATACCCGGCGGCGCGGGCGACGTCCAACACCGTGGTGCCCGGTGTGTCCGTTCCGTTGTCCGTACCAGACGGCCGGAAGAAACGACCACCGGTGCCCGCGAGGCGCACCAACGAGTCGCGGCAGCTTGCAACCTCGTTCGTCATGGCCTCGCGAGTGAGCGACGGAAACGTGGGGTGCGTGTAGGTGTGGTTCGCGAGTTCGTGGCCGCGGTCGATGAAGCGAGCGGCCATGTCGGTGTTGGCATCGAGCCATGAGCCGACGACGAAGGCGGTGATCGTGGTGCCGTGTGCGTGGAGGAGGTCGAGCAGACGGACGGCCTGCTCCCGTTCACCACTCACATGAAACGTCAGCGCGACCTGGTTGCGGTCACGGGCCCCAGCGCTCACGAACGACGGCAGATCGGGCGTCGCCGTCGCGCCCTGAGATGCGCCGGTTGCGGTACCTGGGCTCGAGGCTGCAGCCGAACCTCGCCCTCCTCCTGATGAGCACGCCGCCGCCGCGGCGGCCGCGGCGGCGCCGGCGAGAAACCTTCGTCGTCCTAAGGGTTGGGGCTCGGCCGCCAACGGTGTCCTCCCTTCAAGCGGTTGATCGGAGCGCAAGATAGGTCCAGGGAGTGGCGGTGTGTCCCGCGGGGGTCGAGGACGCCGTCAGGGACTGGAACGCTCCGATTCCGGACCACACACTCGCCAAACGGTAAGTGACCATGGGCATCTTGTGGTGCGTTGTCATAATTTGGGAGAGTTGTGGAAAGGCGGACCTGGGGAGGCGGGCATGTTCAGTTCGATCGTCGTAGGTACTGACGGATCATCGAGGTCGCGGCAAGCGGTTGCGGCCGCTACCGAGCTAGCCAAAATGCACGGAGCCAAGGTGCACTTGGTTCGCGCGTTTCGACCGACGTTGCAGACAGCGGCGTTGGCGGCGGGCGACGCGATGATGGCGCTGGCGCCGACGACCGATGCCGAGATCCAAGCGCAGGTCCAGGAGGAGCTCGAACGACTTGCCGCGGAGATCGAGCGCGATGGTGTCGCGGTGCAGGTGTATGCGTGTCCGCAAGCGGCACCGTCGGCGATCCTGTCGGTCGCCACGCACCAGGAGGCCGATCTCATCATCGTCGGCAGCAAAGGGATGCACGGCGCCCGTCGCGTCCTGGGCAGCGTTCCCAACTCGATCGCCCACCAGGCCACATGCACGGTGATGATCATCCCCACCGGCTGACCTCTAGGGAGAATCTCGGCGGATTCTCGGCTGGCTCACAGGAAGCATTCGTACGGTCAGTGGTGTCCGGTTCGCATCTGCCCTACGAAAGAGGATCTCGCATGAAAAGACCCGTCGCCGCCGCTCTTGTTGCGGGATCACTACTTGCGGGTGTGGGAGTCGGCGCCGCCTTCTTCGGCCCCGGGCCTGCGACCGCGCAGAGCTCGGCCGATCCGAGCTCATCGACGGCCGACCCCAGCGCGTCGGGCGCGCCTACGCCGAACGAGGACAGCACGCACGAAGCCAACGAGTCTCCAGAGCAAGAGGCGGCCGAGGACGCGGGCAAGGCGGGCCACTGCGATCACGGTCCCGGTGGGCGCATGGGTGGTCGCAACGAGGATCCTGCTCACGAGGCAATGGAGAGCCCCGAACGCGAGGCGCAGGAAGACGCGAACAATCCCGCGACTCCGAACGCGTCCGGTTCCAGCGTGGGGTGATCGTTGTCACAGCGATGTGACGTCGCTGTGACAAGGTTCTCAATCGTCGACGGTTGGACTCGTAAGATCCGCCTGTGACGATGCGGGTGGTGGGCGCCGGACTCGGGCGCACCGGAACTCACTCGCTGAAGATCGCGCTCGAAAAGCTGATCGACGCGCCCTGCTACCACATGATCGAGGTCTTCGGGCGTCCGGAGCACCTCGCGCTGTGGCGTGAGGCCGCGACCGGTAGCCCGCCCGACTGGAAGCAGCTACTGGATGGCTACGAGGGGATCGTGGACTGGCCCGGCGCGTCGTTCTGGCGAGAGATGAGCGAGGCCTTTCCCGACGCGATCATCCTGCTGTCGACTCGAGCGGATGCCGAAGCGTGGTGGCGGAGCGCGCGTAGGACGATCTTCGAGGTGATCAACAGTGGCGCAGAGACGAACGACGAATTCCATGCCATGTGGATGGCGATCGCGCACAACCGATTCACCGAGCACACCGACGATCGCGAGGCCGCGATCGCCGCGTACGAGCAACACAACGCCGACGTGCGGGCGACCGCGGATCCGTCGCGCCTCGTGGAGTGGCAGCCCGGCGATGGATGGGGCCCGCTCTGTGCCGCGCTCGGTGTGCCGATCCCTGACGAGGATTTCCCGCACGTGAACACCACGGATGACTTCCGCGCGATGGTCGGATTGGACACGACTCCGAAGTCGTAACGATGTATAGCGACCGCGGTTGAAGGGGACCCCCGACCACATGCTTACGATCCTGCTGCTTCTCCTCATCATCATCCTGCTGCTCGGCGGAGTTGGCTTCGGCTACCGAGGTCGAGGTCGCATCTGATGGATGCGATCACCCTTCTCAAGAACGATCACAAGACCGTCAACGAGCTGTTCAAGAAGTTCGAGAAGGCCGGCGACAGCGCTCACAAGACCAAGCAGAAGCTGGTCGAGAAGGTCATCCACGAGCTCGCCATTCATGCGGCGATCGAAGAGATGGCCTTCTATCCCTTCATCAAGGGAGTGAACGAAAAGCTCACCGACGACGTTCTGGAGAGTCTCGAGGAGCACCACGTGGTGAAGTGGTTGCTGAGTGAGCTCGAGGGTATGGACCCCAAGGACGAGCGCTTCGACGCCAAGGTGACGGTGCTGATCGAGAACGTGCGCCATCACGTCAAGGAAGAGGAACAGGAGATGTTCCCGGCCGTGCGCAAAGCGGTGTCTCGCTCCGACCTCGAAGAGCTAGGTGATGTCCTGGCCCGCGCCAAGAAGGTTGCGCCGATTCGTCCCCACCCGAAGGCTCCCGACGAGCCCCCGGCCAACGCGATCGCTGGTCTCGTCTCCGGCCTGATCGATCGAGCGCGCGACGTCGGTCGACAAGCGGTACGTCGCTCGAGTAACGGCCACCAGCGGCCCGCGTCGCGGCCGAAGGCCACGAGTCGCCGTGCCCCAGCGAAGGCCCGCCGCTAGTCAGCGTCTCGTTCTTGCGCTGTCCAACCCCTCATACGGTGGTCAAATAGCGCACGAACAGAATCAGTCGCATCGTTCGTGTGTCGCCGA
>JBEEGD010000536.1:0-13136 GCA_041166685.1 Acidimicrobiaceae bacterium
CGAGGAACCGGAAGGTTGCGTCCTCATAGGGCTCGTTGGTCCGCGTCCAACTCGTGCGTCGCTTGCTCTCGCGCAAGGACTTCTGTATGGCCGTCCAGGCGCGATCAAGCGGCAAGGGGTGCGCGCCGGCGAGCGTCTGGTAGATGAACCATTCGTCGCGACGGTCGGGAGCATCGAGCTCGTGATCGCGGTACTGGTCATTGGCGTCACGCCAGCGACGCACGGCTGCGATCCACCCATCCGCGCCCTCCGAGAGCACCGCCAAGCGGGCGCGTACGTCTTCACTGCGCTTGGTGTCATGCGTCGACGTGGTGAGCATCGTCGCCGGCCAGTGCCGTTGCAGCGCGGCCGCTCGCTCGTGGAACTGCTCGACGGTGAGCGTCGGATGACCGGGATCGGTGCCGACGTCGTTGAGGCACAGCAGCGGCACCCAGCGGTAGAACGCGGTGTCTTCCTCGCCCTTCGCGGCGACGGGTCCCGTCAACTGCTGGAAACGGGCCGCGAGCTCGTTCTCCTCGTCCCCGGCCAGTTCGCCCAACAGGAGCCGGCGGGTGAAGTCCAACAGCTCCGGATCGAGATCGGGTCGGGCGGCGGCGGCATCGCCGATCGCACGATCGATGAACGCTCGATCTGCGGCCGTCGGTGGCGCACCGGCGCGCACGTAGCTGCGATACGAGGGTGCGTACACACAGACTTCGGTCAGCGCGTCGCGTAGCTCACTTCGGGTGAAATCGCGCCAGCGGCGGTTGCGTTCGCACACTCGCAACAGCAACGTGACAACTCGTTCGAGATCGGCATCGAGGGAATCCCGCAGGGCGTCACGCCGGCTGAGCTCGGCGGTCTCGCGATAGGTGGACTCGTCGCCGGTGATGTCTGCATAGCCATCGACGAGGCGTTCGACGCCCACAGGGTCGACCAGCACACCTGCCGCCATCGCAAGGAAGTCGTAGCCAGTCGTGCCGTCGACGGCCCACGTGTCGGGCGTCGACTCGTGCGGACGCAAGATCTTCTCGACCGTGAGCCACGCCTCGGGAGCGCCGCCGCGCAACCGCGCGAGATATCCCTCCGGGTCGCGGAGGCCATCGACGTGATCGACCCTGAGCCCGTCGACCTTGCCTTCGCGTACGAGCTGTTGCGTGAGCCGGTGCGTGTCGTCGAAAACGGCCGGGCGCTCGCTTCGGAGGGCTACGAGCGAGTCGACATCGAAGAACCGGCGGTAGTCGAGTTCGTGGGCCGCGACCTGCCAACGAACGAAGCGGTGGTGCTGTCGATCGAGCAGCGCATCGAGACGGTCCACGTCGCGGTTCACTTCGTCGAGGGCGCCCTCGATGTCGCAACCGCGGCGACCGGCCAAGGCCCAGAGCTCGTTGGCCGTGTCGGGCGACAGAGGTGCGAGGTGCTCGTAGTACTGCGCCACGATCTGATCGCCGTTCAGGAGCCCGAGCTTCAGCTCGCCGGCTTCGAGTACGCGGCCGTAGTGGTCACCGAGGACGGGCAACAGCACAGAGCCTCGTAACCGTCGTTCCGCCGGGTCCCAGTCGATGTCGAAGTGAGCGGCATACGGGCTGTCGTGCCCGAGCTCGAGCACGGACCACCACCACGCGTTCTCGGCGGTTGCCGCCATGTGATGCGGAACGATGTCGATGACGAGCCCGAGGCCCTCACGATGGGCGACGTCCACGAGCTCGTCGAACGCCTCGGCGCCTCCGAGCTCGGCCCGCATCCGATTCGGATCGACGACGTCGTAGCCGTGGGTGCTGCCTTTGGTGGCCTCGAAGCACGGTGAGAGGTACAGGTGGCTGATCCCGAGGCCGCACAGGTACGGCACGATCGCCGCCGCGTCGCGGAACCCGAACTCCGGCCTCAGCTGCAACCGATAGGTACCGACGAGGTCGCGCCTCATTGGCCGATGATCGCGACGCTGTGTGGCGGAAGGACAACGCCGTCGTCGGTGAGCCGAACCTCGTCGTCGCTCGCCAATAGAAGCGCTTTCCCCTTCAAAGGAACACAGTTCTGTGTTCCTTTGAAGGGAGAAACCAGTGAGAGGTGCACTGGTGAGGTGTCGGTGTTCACCGCGATCGCGGTGTCACCCCGCCACACGACCACCGAGTGTTCCGAGTCGTGCTCGTCCACCGCGGTCGACGACGGTCGGGGATCAGACAGCTCAGGCCGCGCGCGCCGGAGCGCGATCAGCGCGCGGTACCACGATCGAAGGTCGGCATGCGATCCCTCACTGATCTCGTCCCAGCGCAGACGGGCCGATTCGAACGTGGAGGCTGCAATCGGGTCGGGCATGTCGTCTGGATCCCAACCGAACGACGCGAACTCCTCCGTACGGCCGCGCCGCACGGCTTCGTCGAGGTCTACGTGGCGAGGCCCGGCGAAAAACGGGAACGGTGACGACGCTCCCCACTCCTCGCCCATGAAGACGAGCGGGACGAACGGCGAGCACAGTACGAGCGCCGCGGCCGTCTTTGCCAGGCCGACGTCGACCAGGTGGCACAGGCGTTCGCCGCGTGCGCGGTTGCCGACTTGATCGTGGTTCTGGGTGCACACGACGAACCGGCTGCGGGGCAGGTCTTCTTTTGGTCCGGTCATCGCGTCGGCGAGATCAGCCACGCGCCCGAACTCCGCGTAGTAGCCGTCTCGCTCGCCGGTGAGCCACGCGTGCACCGAGTGGTGCACCTCGTCCCGCCACTCGCTGTCGAGGCCGAAGCCGCCGGCTTCGACGGAAGTCACCGCTACGGGGTTCGTGCGGGGATATTCGGCGACCAACCACAGCGGGCGGTGAACGTGTGACGCCAGCGCTTTGGTCTCGTCGGCGAGCTCAGCCAGCAGGTGGCGATCCGATTCGTCGACGAGCGTGTGCACAGCGTCGAGCCGCAATCCGTCGAGGTGGTAGTTGGTCAGCCAATGGCGCGCATTGTCGAGCACGAACCTGCGCACTGGTTCGCTGTCGGGCCCGTGGAGGTTGAGCGCGTCCCCCCAGGGCGTCTGGTGTCGATCGGTGGTGTACGGACCAAACCGGCCGAGGAAATTGCCCGTCGGCCCGAAGTGGTTGTACACGACGTCGAGCAGCACGCCGATGCCACGAGCGTGCGCCGCATCGACGAGTCGTTTGAAACCCTCCGGTCCGCCGTACGGCTCATGAACGGCATACAGGTTCACGCCGTCGTAGCCCCAGCCGCGATCTCCGTCGAACGCGGCGATCGGCATCACCTCGATCACGTTGATGCCGAGCGCCACGAGGTGGTCGAGATGCTCGATGACCCCGGCAAAGGTTCCGGTCGCGCTGAACGTGCCGACGTGGAGCTCGTAGATGACCGCGGACGGCAAATGAACGCCCTTCCACGACCGGTCGCTCCACGCAAACGCATCGTGGTCGACCACACGTGACGGCGCGAACACGCCTCCGGGCTGCCAGTGCGAACAGGGGTCCGGAAGGGGATCGCCGTCGTCGAGCGAAAAGCCGTAATCGGTGCCGGGTGCCAACTCGTTCGGCGCGCGAAACCAACCATCGCCTTGCGAGACCATGTCGAAGGACTCGCCTCGAGTACGGAGCTCGACCCGCTGCGCTCTGGGCGCCCAGACCTCCGCCGTGAATCCCTGTCGCCCGCTCACAGTTTCAGTGTCTATCGAGAAACGGCCTTCTCGAGTTGCTGCTTGGTCAGCTTCGAGCGGCCTTCGATGCCTTTGCGCTTTGCCTCAGCGTAGAGCTGGCGGTAGGTGCGTCCCCCAGGACCCTTGTGCGACCGCAGGCCGCCCCGGCGTCCTGGCGAGAGATCCTTCACTGATGTCTTGCTCACCGTCTTGGCCTCGCCGTGCTGAGCTCGCTCCTTGTTCACCGTACGAGCGGCGATCTCCTCGGCTTTGTCTTCGGGCTCGCCTCGCTCCTCGAGTCCTTCCTTGATGTGCTCGTACTGCCGCTCTCGCTTCTCACTCCAGCGGTTGGTTCCTCGTCGAGGCATGGCTGGCTCCTGGTCGAAGTGGCCCGCATCCCTCGTCCCCTACCCGCGCGCCCAGGTTCACGAACCGCGATGACCAGGCACGCCGTTCACCACGGCGTCGCGGGAGAGCACCACCACGCTCCGCGCCTCGACCTCGATCGCGTCGCCCGGCTTCACCGCCGGCACCTCGTCCTCGATGGCCCAGCCTCGGGTGTCGATCACCACGACCCATGCGTCGCCCCACTTCGAGTCCGGAAGGGTGAACGTCATCGCCTCGTGGTGCGCGTTGAACAGGATGAGGAACGAATCGTCGGTGTACTCCTCACCTCGCCGGCCGCGTTCGAGGGCATCACCGTTCAGGAACACCGCGACCGCTTTGGCGTAGCCCTGCTCCCAGTTGCCCTCGTCCATCTCATCGCCCGCAGGTGTGAACCACGCGATGTCGCTGACGTCGGTGCCGTGAATGGGCCGGCCTTGGAAGAAGGATCGCCGCCGGAACACGCGGTGTCGGAGGCGGAAACTGATCAGCGCGCGGGTGAAGTCGAGCAGCGGTTCGTCCGCGTGTTCCCAATCGAGCCACGAGATCTCGTTGTCTTGGCAGTAGGCGTTGTTGTTGCCCTGCTGTGTGCGCCCGATCTCGTCGCCCGACAAAAGCATGGGGATGCCCTGTGAGAGAAACAAGCTGGTGAGGAAGTTCCGTTGCTGGCGTGAGCGAAGTCCGTTGATCTCAGGATCGTCGGTCGGTCCCTCGACGCCACAGTTCCAGGAGCGATTGTCGTCTTCGCCGTCGCGGTTGTCCTCGCCGTTGGCTTCGTTGTGCTTCTGGTTGTAGGAGACGAGGTCGCGCAGTGTGAATCCGTCGTGGGCCGTGATGAAGTTCACGCTCGCATGGGGACGGCGCCCGTCGTCCTCGTAGAGGTCTGATGATCCCGTGAATCGGTACGCGAACTCGCCGAGTGTCTCCTGCGACCCACGCCAGTAATCGCGGAGACAGTCGCGGTACTTTCCGTTCCATTCCGCCCACTGTGGTGGGAAGTTCCCCACCTGATAGCCGCCTTCTCCGACATCCCACGGCTCCGCGATCAGCTTCACCTGGCTGATGATCGGGTCTTGTTGGATGAGATCGAAGAAGGCCGACAGTCGATCGACTTCATGCAAGCCGCGAGCCAACGTCGATGCGAGGTCGAAGCGGAAGCCGTCCACGTGCATTTCCGTCACCCAATAGCGCAGGCTGTCCATCAACAACTGCAGGACGTAAGGGTGCCGCATGTTCAGGCTGTTGCCCGTCCCCGTGTAGTCCATGTAGTGGCGACGGTCGTCCTCGACCAATCGGTAGTACGCGGCGTTGTCGATGCCCTTGAACGAGAGCATCGGCCCCATGTGGTTGCCCTCGGCGGTGTGGTTGTACACGACGTCGAGGATCACTTCGATGCCGGCGCTGTGCAGCGCCTTCACCATCTGCTTGAAGTCCTGCACCTGTTCGCCGCGCTGGCCGCGGTGGTCGTACTCGTTGTGCGCGGCGAAGAAGCCGATCGAGTTGTAGCCCCAGTAGTTCCGCAAGCCGCGGTCGACGAGATGCTTGTCGTGCACGAATTGATGCACCGGTTGCAGCTCGATCGCGGTGATGCCAAGCGACGTGAGGTGCTCGACGAACGCCGGATGAGCGACACCCGCGTACGTTCCCCGCAGCTCGGGCTCGATGGCCGGGTGGCGCATCGTCGCGCCTTTCACGTGGGCTTCGTAGATGAGGGTGTCGCTCCGCGGATGGTGCAGGAGCTGGTCGCCTTCCCAGTCGAAGAATGGATTGACCACGACGCTGCGCGGAACGAACGGCGCGCTGTCGTTGTCGTTCTCGGCGTCGGGGTCGTCGAAGCGATAGCCGAACACGGCCTCGTCCCACTTCACCCCGCCATCAATGGCGTGGGCATACGGGTCGAGCAGCAGCTTGTTGGGGTTGCAGCGATGACCCGCAGCAGGATCGTTCGGCCCGTGGACCCGGAACCCGTATCGCTGCCCGGGGGTGACGTCAGGCAGGTAGCCGTGACGCACGACTCCCGTTGAGTCGGGGAGCTCGACTCTCGATTCGACGCCGTCGTCGTCGAACAAGCAGAGCTCCACCGCCTCCGCGACCTCGGAGAACAAGGCGAAGTTGGCGCCGATGCCGTCGAAGGTGCAGCCGAGCGGCGCGGGGTCGCCCGGCCAGATTCTCATCATTGGCACCTGGTTACCCGAGCGGAGGCGGGTTAGGCGAACCCGCTGTTGTGGTACGAGCGGTTGCGTGACAGATGTCGCTGCGAAGTGGCGGGAAGTCGCCGAACAGGCTCGTTGCTGCCGCAACTGTGACTTGTGGCGGAATGCCACCCAGACCGTGTTCGGTGCTGGCCCGGTTCCGGCCGACGCGATGCTCGTCGGTGAGCAGCCCGGCGACCAGGAGGACCGTGCGGGTTCGCCCTTCGTCGGTCCGGCCGGGCGCGTGTTGGACGACGCGCTTCGCAAGGCTGGGCTCGACCGCGACCGGTTGTATCTCACGAACGCGGTGAAGCACTTCAAATGGACGCCGCGAGGGAAGCGACGCATCCACCAAAAGCCCAACCGCGAGGAGGTGCTCGCGTGCCTTCCCTGGCTTCAGCAAGAAGTGTCGCTCGTGCAGCCCCGCGTCGCTGTGCTGCTCGGCGCGGTTGCCGCGCAGGCAGTGATGGGCTCGTCGTTTCGCGTCACCAAGGCGCGCGGCATGCTGCTCGAGTCGTCGCTCGCTCCCGCGGTGATTGCCACGGTGCATCCCTCGTCGATTCTCAGAGCGCAGACACCTGATGATCGACGCGCGGCGATGGCCGCGTTCGTCTCCGACCTTCGAGTCGCCGCGGCCGTGGTTGACAGGGAACGTCTCGGGTAAGCAACGCGTCATGACCGAGTACGGATACTTCCTGTCGTCTGAGGAGCACAGCGCACCTGCTCTCGTCCGCTACGCGCAACAGGCAGAGCAGGCCGGGTTCCGTTCGGTGTGGATCTCAGACCACTACCACCCGTGGCTCGACACGCAGGGTGAGAGCGCGTTCGTGTGGTGCACCATCGGCGGCATCGCCGCGACGACGGGGCTTCGGCTGACCACCGCGGTCACGTGCCCGATATTGCGCACCCATCCGGCGATCATTGCGCAAGCCGCAGCGACCGCCGCGACGATGCTCGAGGGTCGTTTCATCTTCGGGGTGGGGAGCGGGGAGAACCTCAACGAACACGTCTTGGGCCAGCACTGGCCGGAGGCCGACGTCCGCCTGGAGATGCTCGAGGAAGCCATCGAGGTGATTCGGGGCCTGTGGGAAGGCGGCGTCTACAGCCACCACGGGCGGCACTACACGGTCGAGAACGCGCGGATCTATTCGCGCCCCGACACACCGCCACCCGTGATGGTCAGCGGCTTCGGTCCGAAGTCGACCGATCTCGCGGCGCGGATCGGGGATGGCTACATCAACACCAAACCCGACAGGGAGCTGTTGCAGCGATACGTCCATCGTGGAGGCAAGGGCCTCAAGGCTGCGGGGGTGAAGGTCTGTTGGGGCGAGGACGAGCAGCAATGCGTCAAGCTCGCGCACCAGTTGTGGCGCACGAGTGCAGGGCTGGGCGAGTTGAATCAGGAGCTGCGCACGCCCGCACACTTCGAACAGGCGACAAAGCACGTGCCGGAGGCCAAGATCGCCGAGTCGGTCACGTGCGGGCCCGACTCGGCCCGTCATGCCGCCGCGATCAAGAAGTACGTCGATGCCGGCTTCGACGAGGTCTACATCAGCCAGATCGGCTCGGACCAGGAGGGCTTCTTCGAGTTCTTCCAATCTGAGCTTCGGCCCCTTCTCCCATGAACGCGTGCCAATCTGACCGCATGATTCCTGGCGTACCGTCGGACAACACGACGCTGCTCGAGGTCCTCGCCGAGTTCGAGGCCAAGGGCTATGGCGGCTCCATGTGGGTCGCGGCCAACGGCAAGCTGCGCTGCGAGGGTTGTCATGCCGACATCGAACCGAGCGAGGTGCACGTGCACGAGTTGCGCCGGCTCGAGGGAGCCAGCGACCCCGACGACATGATCGCCGTGGTCGCGGTCGAGTGCCCTGTGTGCTCCTTCAAGGCCTCGGTGGTGTTGCACTACGGGCCCGAGGCCTCGCCCGAGGAGATGGACGCCCTGACTCACCTCGAGCGCGCCCACCCCCACCCCCACGACCCGTAGTGACCTCGGATTTCCTACGCGATCAAGTGATGCGGTTGACGGCCTTGTAGGCAGATCATCAGTCCCGTGCCGGCTGACCCTGAGGTGACCGCTCGCTTCCTGGAGTACCGCCGCTGCCGCGATCGGGCCCTACGCAACGACATCGTCGCCGACCACCGTTGGATCGCCATCCACTGTGCCCGCCGCTTCGCTCGGCGTGGTGAGCCGCTCGACGATCTGTTGCAGGTCGCCCAGCTCGGACTGGTGAAGGCGGTCGACCGTTTCGACCCCACATTCGGGGTCATGTTCGCGACGTTCGCCATGCCGACCGTCTTGGGCGAGCTCCGCCGCCACTTCCGCGATCACACGTGGCCGGTCCGGGTGCCCCGGCGGGCCAAGGAGCTCTACCTCGAGCTCAGCGGATGCGTCGAGACACTGGGACACGCGCTGGGCCGACCGCCGTCGATCGCCGAGATCGCCGAGGAGATGCAGACCTCGGTAGAGGCAGTGCTCGAAGCGCTGGAGGCGGGAACCGTCTATCGGACGGCCTCTCTCGTGCCGCCCTCGGACCACGACGACGACGATGACGCGGTCGAAGGCGTGACGCTCGGCAGCGTTGACCCCGAACTCGTCTCGGTCGACAGCCGCATGTCAGTGCAGCAACTGATGCGCGAGCTGCCCGAACGGGAGCGCAGGGTGTTGTACCTGCGTTTCTACGACGGGTGCACGCAATCCGAGATCGCCGATCAGGTCGGCGTCAGCCAAGTGCACGTCTCGCGCATCATTCGCACCACGCTCCGCCGCATGCGCGATCAACTCGCCGAAACGGCGTAGCTACGAAATTTGGCGGATGAGTAGGCCGGAGAGTCCGACTCGATCGAGGACGCGGCTCACGGCCCGAGACTGATCAACGACGCCGAAATCGATTCCCGCCCTGCTGGCCTCGTTGCGGCCAACGATGAGCGCTCTAACGCCGGCCGAATCCAGCAGGTCGACACCGTCGCAGTCGAGATCGATGCGACGCACCGGGGGATGAGCATGATCGTGGATCGTGGAGATCAGCCGCGGGGCCGACGTCTTGTCGAGAACACCACGCATCTTCAGCTGAGCGACGTCGCCACAAACCTGAGTGTCGATGTCAAGACTGTCTCGGTCGTCATCGAACATGCACCTTTGGGGGTACCCGAGCGAGGACGTCTCAACCGCGAAGCCGTGCGGGTAGTCCGGCGCCGTGGTCGTCCCAATCCGTACCGGTTTGCGCTACATCACCGACGCCGAGCCAGGCATTCGCCGGACGGGCACAAAGCGCTTTCGCTACACCGATGCCGCGACTGGTCGCGTGGTGACCGACACCGCGGTGCTCGACCGCATTCAGCAACTGGCGGTTCCTCCGGCGTGGACAGACGTCTGGATCTCGGCCGATCCCGATGGCCATCTTCAAGCGACGGGCCGCGACGTGCGTGGTCGCAAGCAGTACCGCTATCACGCCGAGTTCCGGGCCGAGCGCGAGCAAACGAAGTTCGCGGAACTTGTCACGTTCGGCGAGGCGCTGGGTGACTTGCGTGCTGCGATCGGCCGTGACCTGAGCAAGCCGGGTCTCGGTTTCGAGCGGATGCTCGCCCTGGTGGTGTCGCTGCTCGAGTGCACCTACGTCAGAATTGGCAACGAGTGCTACGCCACCACCAACAAGACGTACGGCCTCACCACGCTGCGCAGTCACCACGTGATCGTGCACGGATCGACCGTGCACATCCGTTTCGTCGGCAAAGGCGGCCGTCGCAACGAGGTCGCGGTCTCTGATCCGAAGGTGAGCCGCCTCATCCGCCGTTGTCAGGAGCTTCCCGGGCAACTGCTGTTCCGATACGAGGACGACGACGGCGCGCTGCGGCCCATCACCTCAACCGACATCAACGACTATCTACGCGCACGCAGCGGGCTCGACGCGACCGCGAAGACATTTCGCACATGGGGCGCGACGTTGCTCGCGGCCGTCGGATTTGCCGCGCTACCGCCTGCCCGCACCACTCGCCAGCGCCAGGCCGCGGTGAAGGTCGTCGTGCAGACCGTCGCCGACGAGCTCCACAACACCCCTGCGATTGCACGAGCGTCCTACATCCATCCGGCGGTGTTCGAGTCCTACGACAACGGCGCGCTAGCCCGTGCATGGCAGACCGGTCCATCTCGTCCAGGCGGGGGGCTGCTCACGGAGGAGCGGAAGTTGTTGCATTTGCTCGCGCCTCGCCGCCGCCGCCGGAAGGCGAGCTGACCTCCGCGTCAACTCTGGTCGCGCACGCGACGAGGATCGCCACATCATCACGCACGTCCTCGGGCGCAACGAGGTGGACCGTGTCCTCGATCAGCTGTGCGATGGCCTCGGCGTCGACGACTCCCCTTCGGTTGCGCACCAACATTCCGAGGTGCTGTTCCGACATCGCCTTGCCGGCCTCGCCGCGCTGCTCGATCACGCCGTCGGTGTAGAGAACGAGGGTGTCACCGACTGCGAGGTGGGCACGCGCTTCCTCGTACTCGGGATGCTCGCAGACACCGAGCAGCACGCCCCGAGGCTCCAGAGGCTCGAACCGGCCGTCGCTGCGCACGATGATCGGCGGCGGCTGGCCCGCTCGGGCCACTGTCAGCTCGAACCCGTCGCCAGACAATGCCGGCGCGACGTGGGCCGCAGCTGCGGTGACGAACCGCAGGACCGAGTCGTGGCCCGCCGCGAGCTGTTCTTCCTGGCCATACAACAGCGCCGTGTTGAGCTGGGCGAGAAGCTCGCAGGGCCGGTGACCATTGAGCGCGCCTGCCCGCAAGGTGTGACGGGCGAGGCTCGTGAGCGTGGCCGCGTCGATTCCCTTTCCTTGCACATCGCCGACGATGAGCGTGACGCCGCCGTTCGTTCGAATCGCGTCGTAGAAGTCACCGCCTACGTCGTGGCTGCCTTGCGCCGGAACATAGCGACTCGCGAGCTGGAGTCCGGGAACCGGCAACAGCGCATCCGGCAACAGGCTCCGCTCGAGCGAGTGCATGGCTCGGGTCTGGATCGACACCCGGTTGGCGGCGTCGAGGGCGCGACCGATGCGCTCGGCAACGGCGTGCGTCGCGCCGTCGTCGTCGGGGCCGAGCGACGTGCCGCCCATCTGCAACCACGCGATGGGTGCCCCCGCCCCTAGGGGAATCGTTGCGCCGCTCTCCGTGCCGTCTTCCGGGGGATCGGACACGATGGTGCACGGCCGGCCGAGTGCCGCAATCGCCCACCGCTCTGCTCGGTCCCGAACGGTCTCCAGATCGAGCTCGCCGACGAGGGCGCCCGATATGGCATCGAATCGTGAGCGTCCCTCGTCACGACGGCGTCGCTGCTCCAGTTCCGCCCGTACAGCCGAAAGCTCGCGGGTCAGGGACTCGACGCTCGCCGGCTCGGAGCCGTCGGTCTCAATCGAGCGCTTTCTCATGACCGCTGTAGTCTGCCCAACGGGCCGGACGAACGGAACTCGATGGGCACGAGCGACATGCGAGAGCTGGGCACATTGCGAATCACTTCGAGCGCCGCGCCTGTAGAAGGCGTGGTGGTGGAACTGGCCGGTGAGCTCGACCTCAGCACCGTGCCGATGTTTGTCGACGCGATCGACGAGATTCTCGGCGGTGAGCCGACGGCGGTCGAGCTCGATTTGTCGAAGCTCAGTTTCATCGACTCATCCGGCGTGGGCGCCTACGTCACTGCGTATCGCCGGGCCATGGCCAAGGGCTCTCGGCTTTCCGTCGGTGAACGCTCCGCGCTCGTCGACCGTGTATTGCAGCTGTCCGGCGTCGAGGAAGCACTGGCCGCGGAGTCCGCCGAAGGCACGTAATAGTCGGCGCTTTGCGCGGGTTCGGATCGCTCATCGCCTGGCACGTCTACCCGACACCCTCTCCGTTGCATACGTCGCGCTCGTCACAACGCGCGTCCGTATTCGCCGGGGGTGAGGCGGGTACATCGAATGAATCCCCCGACACGAAGGAGAAACTCGCATGGGTGAATCAGGTCCCAAGGCTGGTGTGAAGGGCGTCGTCGAAGACGTCAAGGGCAAGGCCAAGGAAGCCGTCGGCGCGGTCACCGGCAACGAACGCCTTCAGGAAGAAGGCGAAGCGCAGCAGGAGAAGGCCAGTGCCGAGCGTGATGTCGCCAAGCGCGAGGCGCAGGCCGAGGCGGCCAGGGCAGAGGCCAAGGAAAAGGAAGCCGAGCAGCGCGCCGCTCAGCGCTGACCGACCACCAGCAGTCGAATGTGGGATGGAGCCCCGGGGTTCCATCCCACATTCGCGCTCAGTCCACGACGTTCAGCAGCTCCAGGAGCCCGGCGACCTCGAGCGTTCGCCGCATGACGGGCGACGGCGAAACGATCGAGATCTCGCCATTCTCCTCGCCGCAGCGTCGGTACAGCGCAAGGATCACGCTCAGGCCGACGGAATCGATGAACGACACTCCGGCGCTGTGGAGTGAGAACGACCGCACCCCATCGGCGTGCAGCTTCGAGAAGTGATCTCGGAGGTCGGGAGCCGTGGCAAGGTCCAGTTCGCCGACGAGCGTGACCGTGGCATCGCTCCCCTTGACCTTGGTTGACCACGCTTGCTCGGCTGCTTTGCCTTCGCGAGGCATGGTCCAGGGTCGCGGGGATCCGCCGGTTGCCTGGCTGACGAACTCGCCCAGGAGCCATTCGCGATACGCCCGTGTAGTTGGCGGCGCCGCCAGCGTGACGAGGTGCTCACCGGCCCGGCAGTAGTCGTCGGCCTCATCGAGCAGCTTGCGCAGTTGCACCACTGCATCGCCGATCGCTCGCGGCACGAGGTACGTGACGTCGACGGATGGTGCGCCGTTCTCGACGGCCGCTTCGATCGCCGCCAGCGGCGCCTGAGAAAACTCTTGGAACCGGTGTTGGAGTTCGTCGACGAGCGTGAGGAGACGTTGAGGTAGCGCCTCAGGAGTGGACGATCCCTTGATGAGCGTGAACTCACGGACGAGC
>JBEEGD010000537.1:0-4180 GCA_041166685.1 Acidimicrobiaceae bacterium
CTACGTCGCGATCCGACCAAGCCGCGTGCGCTCGAGCTGCTCGACCGTGCCGTGGAGGGGGTGCGCTCAGTGCTGGGAGGCGCTGGGCTGCCTGTCCTCGGCCATGTCGCCGCCGGTCAGCCGATCCTCGCCGAGGAGAACATCGAGGAGTACATCACCGTGCCGCAGCCGGCCGGCGGCGAGGACGGCGAGTTCATCCTGCGAGTGCGGGGTGATTCGATGGTCGACGCCGGCATGCTCGAGGGCGACTACGTGGTCGTCAAACCCGCCGACACAGCCACCGACGGCGAGATCGTCGTCGCGCTGGTCGGCGACGCGGACGCGACGGTCAAGCGCTTCTTCCGCGAGGAGGACCACGTGCGCCTGCAGCCCGAGAACCGCACGATGGAGCCCATCCGCTCCAAGGATGTCAAGGTGCTCGGCAGAGTTGTGGGCCTGTTCAGGAGCGTCCGATGAGCGCCGCGGTGCTCGATCGGCCGCCGGCTCGCGAGGCGGGCCGCGCGACGCTCGAGGGCGCGATCGTCAGGGCCTGGGAGGGCCTGACGGCGCACCACGGCGTGTCGTGCCTGGTCTGTGGCGGCCATATGGCCCCCCGGTACGGCGCCTCCGGCGTCGCACCGGTCGGCGGCAGATGTGCCGATTGCGGATCGACCCTCGGTTGATGTTGCGCGCTAGATCAGCGCGACGTTGACGGCCTTGGGGCCCTTGTCGCCGGCCTCGGACTCGTAGGAGACCTTGGCGCCCTCGGAGAGGGAGCGGTACCCGTCCGAGTTGATTGCGGTGTGATGCACGAAGAGGTCCTTGCCGGGCTCATCGGGGGTGATGAACCCGAAGCCCTTCTCGTCGCTGAACCACTTCACCGTTCCGGTGGCCATGTCTGGCGATCCTCCGGTTGGTCGTGTGCTGCGTACTCGGAGGACGCTGATGCTGGCCTGCGGGCACTGGCACGTCTTCGCCGGGAGCTTCCCCGGCCTGTACGGCGCGGACCGTAGCAGCTACCTTTGAGGGGCAAGCTGTGCAGCCGCGGCGGGACAGACAGCCCGTCGAGGAAAGTCCGGACACCACAGGGCAAGGGTGGTCGGGAACCCGACCCGGGGAAACCCGCGGGACAGTGCCACAGAGACATACCGCCGATGGCGCGGCCTCAGCTGAGTCGCGCACAGGTAAGGGTGAAAAGGTGCGGTAAGAGCGCACCGGCGTCCTGGTGACAGGCCGCGTCAAGGCAAACCCCACCCGGTGCAAGACCAAGCAGGACCGCTTGAAGGCTGCCCGCCGAGGTCCAGGTAGGTCGCACAGATGGATGGCTGCGCTCGACAGAATCCGGCTTACAGGCTTGCTACGGAAAGGCCCCGCTTCGGCGGGGCCTTTCTATTAGCTGGTGAGCTGGCGCTTGGGGCGTGCTGCTAGTCGCGGGTCCCAAGCGGCAGCGATGGTCCCTTCAGGCGATATGACGCTGCATTGCCGAACGTCGTTCTCGTGCAGGTTGGCGTTGCAGCGGGGGCATTGTTCCCAGCTGCCCTGTAGTGCCACGCTGTAGGTCGTCAGGTGGCAGGCGTCGCAGATGACGTACGGCATCGTTGGACCACGATTTCCTGGCTGGTGTCGCAGGCGGTGCACGGAGACCTCTCAGTGAGATCCAGCGTGGCGCCGCCAGAGCTGTGAGCCTTGATAGGGATCGAACGTGTCGACGGCGGTCCAGCTGTCTGTGAGCGCGAATGCCTCGCGGACGCGGTCGGGCCCACCGAGCAGCACTAGCTGGTGTCCCAGGCGCCTCGCGTCTGCCGCGGCACCGACGATGGCGTGGACGCCGGAGCTGTCGATGAACACGATCTGCGCGAGATCTAGGACGACCAGCTGGGCACCGGCCAGGGCCTCCGTCAAGGCCTCTCGGAGATCCAGTGCGGTGGGATAGTCGACCTCGCCGACCGGCCGCAGATATGCCACTCCTTCGCCCGGATCGCTGCAGGGACAGCTGAAGGGCGGCGCCTGAGCCGAGGGTGCTGCGTGGCTGCCAAGAGGTGCTGCTTGGGACACATTGACCTCCGAGTCGCGGGAGCGAAGTCTCGAAAGTCAGCTGGTGCTGCCGCTGTGCAAGCGACCCCTCCAGAATGCCCTTCAGCGCTGACGGTAGCTCTTGCGTCAGCAGAAAGCGAGGCCGCGGGTTAGTTGCCGGGGACCTCGTGGGGATCGATGAGGTCGGTGGGGCCGAGGATGAACACTTCGCACATGAGGTCGGGGTCTTGCTGGTTGCCGCTCATGAAGCCGATGACCGGCCGGCCGGTCGCCCGTGTGATGACGTCGGTGAAGCGGCCGCGCATGACGTCCTGAAACGCCATGCGCTGTTGGATGACGGCAGGGCCGCGGCCCCCCTCGAGGAGTGTCTCCTCGACGCGAGAGAAACCGCCGCGCAGAACGCAGACGACGAGATCGTCCTGGTAGTAGGACTTCACGCGGCTGGGGCCTTGGCCGTAGAACTCCTTGAGCAGACCCACCAGCCCGTCTGAGATCGCGGTCAGTACATCGCCGCGGGCGGCGTGGGTGCTGCTGCTGCTGTCAGCATTGTTCATCGCTGCCTCTGACGGGAGCACCAACGCGGTCAGTGGTGCGCGGACGGCGCTATGGTCAAATAGTATCGCGCGTCGGGTTCTCGCCCTTCTGCCCCGCGGCGACCCCGATCCGGAGGACGTGAGAGAAGGCCGACGTGTCGGCCCCCGTAGCTCCCCTCGCCGGCGACGCGATGCTCGCTGAAGTGACAGCTGCGATGGTCGCGCTGCATGAGCGTTACCACCATCGCAAGCCGGTGACCGCCAAGACCCAGTTGCTGGGCGACGACCTCCTGGTGTGCATTCTCGGTGGCGTGTACACCGATGTCGAGAAGACGATGATCGAACTCGAGAAGATCACCGTCGTCCAGGAGACGCGCAGCGATTTTCAGACGGCCATGCAGCACAAGTTCATCGAAGCCGTGGAGCGCATCTCTGGTCGGAGTGTCCTGGCGTTCATCTCCAACAGCCACGTCGGTCCCGACCTCGAGGTGGAGATTTTCATGCTCACGCCACCCCGCGAGAGAGGCTTTCAGACGTTCAATTGAGGGTACACTGCAGGAAGGAGGGCATCACCGCGCAGTCGCCCAGCGGCAGCGCGGCACATGACTTTCGGATTCCGCTATGTCGAGAGCGACCGGAGGTCGGATGTCAGCACTTCAGCAGGGCCGCCACGCCGTCCAGGAAGACTCGGCGATTTCGGCGGTACCACGCACCGACTTGCCGGCACCTTTTCGCTGCGTCCACAGCTTTACCGGGGTGGGGGCAACCTGGGTTCAAGCCTCCGGCGAGCTCGATGTCGCCACAGCCCGGCAGCTCGAGCTGGCGTTGCATGACGCTCAACTGCGCTCGCCGCTGGTCGTCCTCGATGTCAACGATCTCTCGTTCACCGACAGCGCAGGCGTGCACGTCATCGTCGACGCCAGCCTGCGAGCGCGACTCGAGGGGCGGCGGCTGATGGTCGCGTTCGCGCCGGCGCATGTCACCGCCGCCTTCGCCCTAACCGGAACCTCCGACATCGTCGAGATTCTGCAACTTGGCACCGGTGCCGAACAGAGCCTCCAAGTCGTTCAGGAGCAGCAATGACCACATCCGCAACTGCAGATCTGATGCCCACCCGCCGCGTCCTGATCGTCGATGACCGCCCCGAGATCCGCCTGCTGGTTCGTGCTCGTCTGCGGATGCTTGTCGACGTCGATGTCGTGGGCGAGGCGAGCAACGCTGCCGAGGCGCTGATTTTGGTCTACGCGCTCGCACCCGAAGTGGTCGTGCTCGACCTGGACATGCCGGTGATGCGGGGCGACGAGGCCATCCCGAGGATGCGCGAGCTCGCGCCGGGCGTTCGGATCCTGCTCTTTACCGGAGTCGACGACGCGACGCTCGACGCGCTGCCCGACGGGTCGCGTCCGGACGGTATCGCCAGGAAGGGCGGGTCGCTGGCCGAGCTGGTCGACGAGTTGCGCGTGCTGCTGGACATGGGTCCATACGACATGGTGCGCCTCGTCCTGGGCACGATCCCCCTGGCCCAGGCGGTGACTGTCTTCGACACGTGGGTAGGGCTCAACGTTCGCATCCTTGACGCTCTGGCTCGCGGGGATGAGCTTGCGGGCCCTCAGCTCAGCGGCGCAACCCTAGAG
>JBEEGD010000538.1:0-3557 GCA_041166685.1 Acidimicrobiaceae bacterium
TGGCTCGATCTCGGCGCCTGGGCCCGCGCTGAACGGCCGAGCGC
Organism: Acidimicrobiaceae bacterium; assembly: GCA_041166685.1. Taxonomy (GTDB): domain Bacteria; phylum Actinomycetota; class Acidimicrobiia; order Acidimicrobiales; family JACDCH01; genus DASUCS01. The sequence goes on from JBEEGD010000538.1 coordinate 45, forward strand.
AACCCGCTCCGCCACCGTCGAGCGGACACCCTCCCACATCTGCGGGCTTGTCTCAGGCGCCACGCGCGGGTGGCACGATCAACACGGGCCGACCCGCATGCTCCGCCACCTCATGGGAGACGCTGCCAACGAGAAGCTCACGTGCACCCGACAGCCCACGCGATCCGAGCACGATCACCGACGCGTCGATCTCATCCGCGACGTCGACGATCGCTTCCCAGTTCGGTGCGCCGATCGTCGCGCGTGGCTCCGCGTCGAAGCCGGCGGTGATCGCGTGCTCGGCGCCCGCCCGCGCTCGGGTGAGCGCGTCGGCGGTGTTCAGATCCTCGAACGCCGCACCGGGGACGACCGGCGAGATCGTGGCGAGACTCTCGGCGGCGGTCAGCGGGGGACCGACGTCGAGCACGACCGACCGGCGGGAGCCAAGCAGTCCGGCTGTGACCTCGATCGCGTGGTCGGCGTTGTCCGAGCCGTCGTAGCAAAACAGGATCGGGCCGTCGGTCATCGCTTCCTCCTAAGGGTGTTTGACTCGACTGTCGCGCTTGACAGCGGTGGCGGCATCGGCCGAACCGCCGACCGGCTGCGCGGACTCCGCAGCCCCGCCGCCGCATTCCGACGTCCCGGTGCCGCCTTGCGCGTTTCGCGCATCGAGATCGGCACGCCACCGACGCGGCCACAGGCACTCAGCGGCGAAGATCCGGTCAGTGAGCCGCGAGAGACGAGCTCCCGGGGCCGAAGGACGCGAGGCCCCGATCTGGATCACCCCCGGTGATCTCGTCCGGCTGGTCCGGCAGATCGGCAGTCTTCTGCGACGAAGGAGGCGACGAACATGACCGACGCGAACATCGAGGCGCTGCTGGCTGCGACCGGCCTGAACAGCGATCACCGCGAGACGATCGAACGCATCTTCACGCACCCGCCCAGCGCGAACGTCGAGTGGAGACAGGTGCAATCGCTCCTCGAGGCACTGGGCGCGACGACTCGGGAGCACAACGGCAAGCTCAGAGTCGACCTCGGCGGCGAGGTCGAGGTCTTCGATCCGCCGCGGGGCAAGGACATCGACCAGCAGATGCTCGTCGACCTGCGCCGGATGCTCTCGCGCGCGGGCGACGTGTTCGTCAGGACGCGCCCGCTCTAGTCGCCTGCCTCCCAAGTGCAGCGCGTTTCCCGCAACCGGTCGGCGCCTGCGCGGATGCCGGCTGCACCCGGACGCACGAACATTTGCCCGGTGGTACCTCAGACGGTCAAGCCGTTGCCCGGCGTCAAGCCGCTGATCAACCCGGCGCTCATCGCGCATGCCAACCAGCGCCGCGAGAGCCTGGAGAATCGCGTCGCCGACCGCATCACCGCGTTCAGCGGCTCGATGCGCTTCGTCTACTTGCACGTGATCTGGTTCACGTGCTGGATCGCGTTCGGCGTCGAGCCGTACCCCTTCGGGCTGCTGACCATGATCGTGTCGCTCGAGGCGATCTTCCTCTCGACGTTCGTGATGATCAGCCAGAACAGGGCGGACGAGAAGCGCGAGGTGCTCGCCAACCAGCAATGGACGACTGTCCAGGATGAGGACCATCAGAACACCGAGCTCTTGCGGCTGTCGAACGAGATGGATCAGCAGAATCAGCAGCTACTCCTCCTCTCGAACGAGATCCTCGAGCTGACGAAGGGACTTCATGGAGCGATCGCCGGCCCGGAGGCCCCGTCGAATTCCAACTCGCCTAGCGCGTCCTGAGGGACTGCGAGCGCAAGGGACCCGCGCACGCCCGGGGAGGGGTCTTCTCCCCGGCCCTTCCGGTTCCAGCATGAACGCTGAGCCCGGCCAGTAGGGCGTTAGGGTCCCGACTGGTTGCTTGTACCACGGCACTCACGAGCAGCGCTTCGAGCTGCGGCCAACCGCGATTCCCAGCGCAACATCCTGATCGCACTGATCGCGAACGTCGTCGTGGCCGGTGCCAAGCTTGCCGCGGGGCTGATCACCGGCTCGAGTGCCCTGCTCGCCGAGGCCGCCCACTCGACTGCCGACTCCGTCAACGAGGTCATGCTCGGCGTGTCCCTGCGCCGGTCGAGGCGCGCTGCCGACGAGGCACATCCCTTCGGCTACGGCGGCACTCGTTTCCTCTGGGCCTTCCTGGCCGCAATCTTCTCCTTCCTAATCGGCGGCTGCGTCTCGATCGCGCTCGCCATCCATGAGTTGCAGACCCGGCCGGAGGTCGACCGGTTCCTCGTCGGCTGGATCGTGCTTGGCGTGGCCTTCCTGGCCGATGGAATCTCACTGGCCGCGAGTTTGGCGACGACACGGCGGGAAGCGGCGCAGTGGGACGTTTCGATCGTCGGGTTCCTCCGGCGCACGAGCGACCCGACGCTCCGTGCCCTTGTCGTCGAGGACACCGCTGCGCTGATCGGCGTCGGACTCGCCGCGGCGGGCCTTTTCCTGCATCAGGTATTTGGGTTGACGGACGCGGATGCGATTGCCTCGCTGCTGATCGGCCTGCTGCTCGCCGCGACCGCGCTCGGCCTCGCCGGTCCACTCGCCGACCTGCTGATCGGACAGTCGATGCAGCCGGAGCGACTCGCGATCGCGCGAGGCATCATCGCGGCGTCACCAAGCGTCGACGAAGTGCTGAGCGCCTTCGGCGTTCACATCGGTCCTCAGGAAGTGGTCGTCGCCGCCAAGGTTCGCCCAAAGCCCGGTCAGACGTCCGAGCAGCTTGCGCGTGCGTTCGACGACATCGACCGGTCGCTGCGAGCGAGCCTTCGCGAGGTGGCCGAGGTCTACCTCGATCCGACGTCGTACTCGCCGGAGGACACCGAGGCTGGTCAAGCTCCTGAGCCGGCTTGAGCCGCGGCCACCCTCCACACCACGACGCCGGGTCACGGCGTTCTCATCCCATTGTGATCGATCCGAACAGCCCGTGCCGCTCTCCGGAGGGGCCGGCCAGGAAGTAGAGGGTGTCGGTCGGACCTGCTGCGGAGCCGTTTCCGAACGCGATCGCCCATAGCCCGTCGATCGCGATCGGCGTGCCGTCGCCGAGACGCAACTGGCCCTTGTACACCCACGTGTTGCCGCGCTTCGTGTACGCGCTGATACGGCCGTTGCCGAAGTTGCCGACCAGGAGGTCACCGCCGAAGGCGTTGAAGCTCGCCGGCGCGAGCGCCAGACCCCACGGCGCGTTCAGCGGCGCGTTCTTCTTGCCGCTGTTGACGACACGCGCGACGAGCTGACCGTCGGGTGTGAACTCGTCGACATACGCCTGACCAGCCACCGGGACGTCATCGTGTCGGGCGGCGTCCTGCTTCGCGTACGTCACGAAGACATCGCCGTTGAGCGTCTGGATCCCGAACGGCGCGAAGCCCTTCGCGACCTTGGGATCCGTGAAGCCGCCGGGCGTGTTGACCAGGTTGAAGGACGCGTCGAAGACATCGACGCGACCGTTGTGGAAGTCGGTGGCGTAGAGACGGTCGTTCGCGATCGCGAGACCCTTATAGACCGCGCCGGCGCTCGATCGGTCGGCGCCG
>JBEEGD010000539.1:0-3293 GCA_041166685.1 Acidimicrobiaceae bacterium
CTTCGTTAGTTGCCCGACTCCTCCGCAGTCGCAGTGTAGAACGACCCGGTTCGGGCCCCGGGGGCAATGTGCGCGCCTGGCTCGAGCACGGCGTACGGACCGACGACCGCGCCCGCACCCACGTCGGCGTGGCGGCCGACGGTGCGCTCCACGATCGCTCCATCGCCAACGGTGCAGTCGACGAGCCGCGTGTCGGGACCGAGCTCGGCACCTTCACCCACCACCGTGGCTCCCTGCAACAACGTGCCGGGAAAAATCGTGACATCGGGAGCAAGACGCACCGTTGAGTCGATGTACGTGCGTTCAGGATCGACCATCGTGACGCCGGCACCGAGCCAAGCGTCGTTGATCCGGCGGCGCAATTCGGCTTCAGCCGTTGCGAGTTGGCGTCGGTCGTTGATGCCCTGCGCCTCGATCACATCGGGAGCGAGGATGGGTACCACCGAGTAGCCGGCGTCGTGCAGCACCTCGACGACGTCGGTGAGGTAGTACTCGCCTTGATCGTTGTCGGGACTTACGCGTCGCAATGCGGGAGCGAGCACGCTGCGCCTGAAGCAGTAGATCGACGTGTTCCACTCGGTGATGGCGCGCTCCTCATCGGTGGCGTCGCGCTCTTCGACAACTCGCACGACGCGGTCGTCCTTGCCGCGAATGATGCGGCCATAGCCGGTCGCGTCTTCAGAGTTGGCGGTGAGGATCGTGCAGGCCGCCTCCGCGAGGCGGTGCTCTCGCACGAGGGCGGCGATGGTCGAGGCCCGCAGCAGAGGTGTGTCGCCAGGCAGAACCAGCACGTCGCCGTCGTCATCATCATCGGGAAAGGCGGTCAGGCCGACACTGGTGGCATCGCCCGTGCCCCGCTGCACGTGCTGCTCGACGAAATCGAGATCGAGGTCGCCGGCCTCCTCCTGCAGCTTCTTCGTGACTCGCTCGGCCCCGTGACCCACCACGACCACGGCTTTGGTGACCTCGCAACCGACCAAGGCGTCGAGGACGTAGAGGACCATTGCCCGGCCGCAGAGCATGTGCAACGGCTTGGGGCGCGTCGACCGCATGCGGGTGCCCTCACCGGCGGCGAGGACCACTGCGCTGAGGGGGCGTTCGGACATTGCTTCCGTTCTACCGCCACACGACCCCAAACATCCATCACACAAGAATCGCCCCTCCGCGAAATTGCGCTGCTCAACCCCTCATGCGGTGGTTGAGCAGCGCAAGAAGCTCGGGGGCAGGGACTCGAACCCCGATAGCCAGCACCAAAAACTGGAGTCCTGCCAATTGGACGACCCCCGACGGTCGGGATCAGCGTACGCGTCAGCGTCGTTCGGGTTCGCCGACTTCGAGGATCTCTTCGAGGCGGCGATCGCGCCCTGACGGGGGACAGGTGATGTGGGTGATCTCGCCGTCGCGCAGGTGCACGATTCGTTGCGCGCGGCTGGCGAGGCGCATGTCGTGGGTCACGAGCACGATCGTGCGTCCGGCGTTGTGACTCGCTTCGAGCAGGTCGATGATCGCCTCACCCGCCGTGGTGTCGAGGTTCCCGGTGGGCTCGTCGGCCAACAGGATCGGCGGATCCATCACGAGCGCTCGAGCGAACGCCACGCGTTGTTGCTCTCCGCCCGAAAGCTGGCCGGGCAGCCGGTCCGCCTTCGCCGACAAGCCGACGAGGTCGAGCAACCGAGCGACCTCGTCGCGGTACTCAGCCGGCCGCTTACGGAGGAGCACCGCGGGCAGGGCCACGTTCTCGGCCGCGGTGATACCGGGCACGAGATTGAACGCTTGGAACACGAAGCCGACCGCGGAACCGCGAATGCGCGCAAGCTCGGTTCGATTGCACTTCGCGAGTGGGCGACCGTTGAGCAACACCTCACCCGAGGTCGGCTGATCGAGCGCTCCCATGAGATTCAAGACCGTCGACTTCCCGGACCCAGACGGTCCGATCACCGCCACGAACTCACCGCGATCGATCGTGAGGTCGATGCCGCGAACCGCATCGACGCGCGCCTCGTCGGCTTCGTACGAGCGGTGGACCGCCCGCAGTTCGATCACTCCGTTGCCTTGAGCCGGTCCTCGCATACGTCGAGCCACTTCAGGTCAGCCTCGAGACGCAGCATTGCGCCCTCCAGAAGCAATCCTGTCGCAGGATGGAGGTTGGGTTCGTGCTGAAGGCGACCGAGCTCGGCCAGAGCCGAGAGATGCTCGGCGCGCTGCAGGCTGATGAGCTCGCGCGGGCTCTCACCGGTGAGTGATCGGACCGCGATCTTCAGGAAGAACTCGTCGCGCAAACTCACAGGACCGGTGTCGGGCTTCTCGGCCCATTCGCGCAATTCCGCACGACCGGCCTCGGTGAGTGCGTAGACCTTGCGGTCCGGCAGCAAGTCCTGGGGCACGACCTGACACTCGACAAGGCCCTCTTTCTCGAGCCGCGCCAGCGCCGTGTACACCTGCCCGATGTTCAGGGGCCACGTGCCGCCGAGGAACTGCTCGAAGACGGCCTTGAGCTCGTACCCGTAGCGGGGTTCGGCATCGAGCAGCCCGAGGAGGACGAATCGCAGCATGACAAGCGTCACCCTACTTCCCCTTGCATGTATTAGGTAGTGATGTATATAGATATCCCAGTAGGTAGGTCTGACCTGGGGGGCTGGGACATGGGAACCACCGCACTGACGCCACGACGCCGGCCACTGGTGGCGGACCAACCCCGGCCGAAGCCCGAGCCGATGCTCCAGCTCCGCAACATCCACCACGGCTACGAGCTCGGAGGGCGGACGCTTCCTGTGCTCCGCGGTGTCGATGTCGACGTCCGCCCGGGCGAGATCGTCGCCATCGTCGGTCGCAGCGGATCCGGGAAGTCGACGTTGATGCACCTGGCGGGAGGGCTGGCCTCACCTGACCAGGGTGACGTGCGGTTGGGCGGCCAGGCGCTGTCCGCGATGGGCCCGCGGGCACGCGCCGTCGCCCGCCGCCGTCAGGTTGGGTTCGTGTTCCAGGCGTTCCATCTCCTGCCCGGGCTCGACGTGATCGAGAACGTGGCCATGCCGTTGCTCTTGAACGGCGAATCGCGTCATCGAGCGCAAGATCGCGCGCGACCGATCCTCGACGCCGTTGGTCTCAGTGAGCGGGCGCGACATCTGCCGAGCGAGCTGTCCGGAGGTGAGCTCCAGCGCGCCGCCATCGCCCGCGCGCTCGTCGCCGATCCGTCGCTGGTGCTCGCCGACGAGCCAACCGGCAACCTCGACAGCACGACGGCCGAGGAGATCATCGACCTGCTCGTGTCCCGCGTTCGTGGTGCAGGCTTG
>JBEEGD010000540.1:0-4530 GCA_041166685.1 Acidimicrobiaceae bacterium
TCACGCATGGCGACGTCTTCGACCGTGGCGCCGCCAACAGCGGCATCGAGGGCAAGGCGTACAAGTGGTTCAGCCAGCAGGCTGCCGGCCACCGCCCGGCCGGCGACGCGAACGTGCTTCTCACCGCGCACTACCACCACCACGCGCTCGCTGACTGGGGCGCATGTCAGTGGGTGCAGGCTCCGGCGAACGACGGCGGCAGCGGCCACTTCACCGACGCGTCCGGCCGCTACGCCGAGCCGGGGATGCTGTCTTGGGTGATGACGCCGACCGAGAGGTACTGTGATCCGGTGATCCTGCGGTGAACGACCCGGTTCAGTTCAGTCCTGCCACCACCTGGGAGGCCGAGGGTGGTCGCGTCGGCATCGTGATTTGTCTGCGGTGCGGCGGTACGGTGCTTCTGTCGATGGAGCACGACACGCTGTCGATCCACGCCGACTGGCACGCCCGCGTCGATGCCTAGGCATCCCAACTGGGGGAAGCTGCCGCCGCACGCCGACCGGCTGTTCGCCGACGGCATGTCCTACGCCGCCCTCGGTGCGCGCTACGGCCTGTCCGCCTCGACGGTCCGCCAGACCCTCAAGAGCCGAGCCCGCCGGGCCGGGGCGCCCTGGCCGGCCGAGCGCAGCGTCGTGCCCTCGTCTGCGCGTCCGCGCGACACCGTGTCGTCCCTGCTCATCCGCGCCGAGGTGGCCGAAGTCTGCGTGAAGCGTGATGTGACGAAGCGCGACGTGGCGAAGCGCGCCGGGATCTCGGTGAGCACGCTCTACAAGTCCGGGCGTCGCCGCGTGGACCGCTTGACGGCCGAGCGTGTCATGGTCGCGGTCGCGGCCATCGAGTCCAGACGTGGTAAAGTGAAGACCCGATCTAGGAGGTAGTGCGATGACGAAGGCACCGAGCAAGACTGGACGTTGGGCGCTCCTGTCCGGTGAGGACATCCCGGCGAAGGACGGCAGCGGCGACGTCTACCTGCACCGCTTCCGCATTATCAAGACCCCGTGGTTCGCGCTGTACCTACACGACCTGAACCTGCCCGACAACGACCGCGATCCCCATGATCATCCGTGGACGTTCTGGAGTCTCGTCTTGCGCGGCCACTACAAGGAGACCGTCTACGAGCAATGTCCCGACGTGGACGAGTTCTGGAGTCGCTCTACTTATCTCGGCGTCGCGCAAGAGACTTACAAGCGCCGCTGGCTCGCCGGGTCGGTTCACCGAATGGGAATGGACAAGGCCCACAAGATCGACAGCGTGGGACCGAAGACGAAGACGCTGGTCTTCTGCGGCCGGCGTCGTCGCAACTGGGGCTTCTGGACGCCGCAGGGCTTCGAGTCGTGGCAGTCCTACATCGCCAAGCACTACCCGTCCGAGTTGACTGTCGCCCGCGAGAAGCGAGGAGGCCCGTGGACGGGCAGGTATGCCTCGGGTCCACGGTGAACCTCTACATCCCGCGCAAGAAGGGGTACAACCCCGAGGTGATCTGCCCTGCGAACGAGGTGCAGATCGTCGGCAACTCCGAGTTCGATCTCGTCTGCGAGCTCGCCACCGGCCACGACGCCGAGTACCACACGTTCCTGTTCGCCAACAACATCCGCATCACCTGGAGGTCTACACATGCCTGAGATCGACTCCATCCCCGAGGCCCCGCCGGCCGACGCTGAGGACGTTCCGTCTTGGTACAACGGAGACCCCGGCGCCGTCGTGCCCGTCTGGGAATCCTTCAACGAAGCGACGCTGCACATCGCCAAGCGACTCACACAAGCGGAGACCCTCGACGAGCGCTTCGTCACGAAGGACTCCGGCGTTCGCAAGGAGTTCGCGACCGGCAGTCGTCGCGATAGCGAGGCTGGCAAGGGGCGCTTCGATCTCCTGCCCATCGAGGCCATCCGCCGCTACGCGCAACTCCTGGAGCGCGGCGCCGAGAAGTACGAGGCGCACAACTGGGAGCTCGGCCAGGACTTCTCGCGCGTCTTCTCTTCGATGCTGCGTCATGCCTTCCAGGCCGCTGCCGGCGAGACCGACGAGGATCACCTCAGCGCGGTTTTATTCAACGCCGCTGCCCTGATAACCTTCGAGGAGCGCATCGCTCGGGGTGAACTTCCCCCCGAGTTGAACGATATGGGTTGGGAGAAACGAAGTGCCGTTCAACGGTAAGACTCACCGCCCAGAGTCTAACTTGCAACGCGCGGAAACGATGCGAAGGCTGTATCTGACCAACAGGCCGTCTGGGATGGGCTTCCCGAAGAAATACGCCACCGAAGAGGAGGCCTTGAAGGGTCGCCGCATGTTGGAACGACAACGCTCGCTTCGACATCTATACGGCATCGACTTGGTTGACTACGACGCCATGTTTGCCGCGCAGGGCGGAAGGTGCGCCATCTGCCCAGCTACATCTGGCAACCCTCGTCACCCAGACAGCCCCCTCCACGTCGACCACGATCACGAGACCGGCGAAGTGCGGGGACTGCTTTGCACGATCTGCAATAAGGCTCTGGCCTTCGTTGAGGCTTCCGGGTTTGAGCCGCTGCAAAACTATCTCGCCAGCCCGCCAGCTCGTGGCGTTCTGGCCGCACGAGCCAACGCCGCCGCGCTCATCACGTTCGAGGAGCGCATCGCGGCCGGGAAGCTGGACCCAGCCCTGGACGACCGACCGCGCTGAGAAGTGTGGTAATCTTAGTCTGCGCCGAACGTGGGGGCTCGTGAAACATCGAGTCGAAGGACCAACTCACGGGGAATCTGAGTCGTGGGGAAGCGCCTCAGGTGCCCGCTGTCGACGGCGGGGAGCACTAGAGCCGGTAGGGACAACAGGTTTCCGAATCTGCCTACCGGCTCGAAGTGCGTCTGGGTCCGGTACACTTCCAGCACGAACCCGATCACGAGGAGTCAGACATGAGCATCAAGCTCACACAGCCCGTCGAAGGCCGCGACGTCGGTGAGACGATCTCGCTCGACAGCGGCAAGGAAGCGTGGTACGTCCAGAACGGCTACGCCACTCGCGGCGACGGCGAGAAGGACGAGGACTTCGGCAAGTTCGCCACCTCGACCGACGCCGAGGACGACCCGACCCTGGCGGCCAACCGCGAGGACACGAACGCCGACACTCCCGGCGTCCAGACCAAGACGGTCTCGGACTCCCCGGCCGACCCGACCTCCCAGGCGGCCTCCCAGGACCGCACCGGCAACGCCAGCGGCGTCAACCCGGACGCCTCCCTGTCGACGGCGCCTGGCTCGGAGTTCAACAAGGCTGGCGAGGCACCCAGCGCCATCACGACCGACGACTCCGAGGCCAAGCTCGACGACGACGGCACACCCGTCAGTTCGTAGTACGCTCGAAGAGCCCTCGGGATGGGGTTGCCACACCCCCGAAGCCCGGTGCGCCGTTGCGAGTGCCAGAGGACCCGACACCTCAGGCCCCCGGCCACCGGGCTTCGGGCTATCTGCTAGACTTCATCTTATCGAACGACGCTACGCATTCTTCGTCGCACAGCGGTCGAGGGTAGACGGGTCGCATGGTCCCGTTCCTAGCACCACGCGCCGCGTACTGGCTGGTATCGAGGAGTCAGCCCGTCGTTCGATCTCCAGGGTGTCGTTCGGCCGGACGCTTCCCGGATGGCTTCTGCCGAGCCGCCACGCCCTCGGCCGAGCTCTTCGCCGCGTGGTGCTTCCCGCAGAGCCATTGCAGGTTCGACAGCGAGTGGTCGTCGCCACGCGCGATGTGGTCGGCGTCGGTCCCACGTCGCCAGCACCGCGCCCCGGACCGCGACGAAGCCTCACACTGACCGCCCGCTCGCTCGCTACACGCGTGTCGAAGCTGCGCCCAGTTCGCCGGCAATCGGGCCTTGCGAGTCGATCCTTCCCAGGTCATGTAATCCATGCTACGCTCATCACTCAACCTGCACCGAGGAGGACGCCAATGTCACGACCGATCGAAGACCGCAGCGAAGCCGTGGGTGTCTGCATGCGTGGCCCGGACGACGACTGTGGCCCCGATGACCCGCTGAACATCCACGTCCTGCTTCTGGGGCCGAGCGACGCACCGCTGAACCGACTGCCGCGCAAGGCCGACCGCGTGGTTCAGCTTCGCATCTCCCTCGACAACGCCAGCGAGCACAACGTCGTCAGCCTGGAGATCCCGTACGACGAGTGGCTGGAACTCGCCGACGTCCACCCGCGCCCATGAACGACGAGAGAAGCCTGACCGCGCGGCTGGAGATGATGACGCAGATGTGCAGCGTAGCCCTGGACTGCTTCGAGAAGGCCCTCGACGAACTCAGCACCGCCGCGCCTTGGACGGATCTGACGTTAGGTCGCAAGATCGTCGAGGACGGCCGGCAGGTCATCGCGATCCACGGGCTGGACCCCGAGTGAGGCCACGTCACGCCACCTGGCGCGAGGTCCGGGTCGACTCCTACATCCAGGACCGCAACGGCCAGGTGTGGCGCGTCATGGAGTTCGACCGCGAGGCCCGCAAGATCCGACTGCGGGACCGGACTGGCCGAGCCGTAGCGGTCAACCCGCACCGCCCCGACG
>JBEEGD010000541.1:0-6491 GCA_041166685.1 Acidimicrobiaceae bacterium
TCCCTTCGAGGATCGGGCCAACCGAGTAGATGCCCTCCATGCGCGCCCCCGCGACGAAGAGCGGCTCACGGGGCCCAGGCACGTTCGACACGACGAGGTTGATAGGCGGACGATGCTTCTCCGCCAGCCCAAATCGGCTGTATTGGCGCATGAACCACGAGTACGGCCTGGGCGGCGTGTACTCACTCCAATCCGCGAGCATGTCCGCACCCAGGATGTTGTGCATCTCCTTCGCCGCGCTGGTGACGTCGTGGATGGCACGGAGGCGCTCGATCGGATCTTCGATGTTCGTCGCGAGCGTCGTGAACATGTTCGACACCTTGTTGCCACCGAGTCGCTTGATCGCGTCGGGGTCGTCCGTCGACACCGGCACGCCGGCGACCAGCGCCCGATCGGGAAGTGCGCCGCGCTTGTCGAGCCAGGCCCGGAGCGAACCCGCCACCATGGCGAGGACGATGTCGTTGATCGTGACTCCGAGCGCCGTCTTGGCTTCCTTCAGGTCGGCCAGCGACAGCGTCGCCGTGGCGAACGAACGGTGCGGAGTCAGCGAGCCGTTGAACGGGGTGCGCGCGGTATCGAGAATGGGACGGGGCGTGGCGACCTCTGCCTGCTTGCGATGCTCGGCAACGGCCCTCACGCCGCCGACGGTTCGCCGCAGCAACGCGGGAAGCCGCACGAGGCGCAACACCAAGTCGCGAAGTGCGTCGATCAAGAGTCGTCCGCGAGAGGGCATCTCTTCGGGGCGCCACGGTTCGATGGGAGGGGGCGGGTCGACGTCCTCGGCGGATGTCGCCATCACGTTGGCGAGCATCGCCGCCGCCGCGACGCCATCGGCCACGCTGTGGTGGATCTTGGCCAGGAAGCCGACCCGGCCGTTCTCGAGGCCTTCGAGCATCCAGATCTCCCACAGCGGCCGCGTGCGGTCGAGTTGCCACGAGGCGATGTCCGCGATGACCGCATCCATCTGCACGCGTCCACCAGGCGGCGGAACTCCGATTCGACGCACGTGATACGCGAGATCGAATTCGGGGTCCTCGATCCACACCGGGTGATCGATCTTGCCTGGAACCTCGACGATTCGGCGGCGGAACGGCGGCAGCAAGTGCAGGCGGCGGTCGAGCTCGTGCTGGAACCGCTCGAAGTCGTAGCCCCCCGGCACCGTTGAGACATCGAGCACCGTGTACTTCAGGGTGTGCATGTGCAGCGTCGGGGTCTCGTTGTACAGGAAGCTGGCGTCCAGCCCAGTCATTCGCTCCAAAGTGCACCCCCGTTCTAGCAGCGCGAGTATCGCACCGATGATCAACCGAGAAGCCTTCGATGCCCTGGTGACGCGAGCCCATCGGGAGCTGGACGAAGGCATCGTCCCGTCGTGCCAGTTGGCCATCGCCGAGAACGGCGAGGTCGTCGAGTCCGTGACCCTCGGCGACGCTGCTGCGGGCAACGACACCCGCTACGTGATCTTCTCGTGTACCAAGGCCCTTGTTGCCTCCGCCATCTGGCAGGTCCTGGCGGACGGCGCCATCTCGCTCGACGATCGCGTGGCCGACCACATTCCCGAGTTCGGCGAGAACGGCAAGGGCGCCGTGACCATCGAGCAGGTGCTGCTGCACACATCGGGATTCCCCCGCGCCCCGCTCGGCCCGCCACGCTGGTTGACGCGTGAGGGGCGAGTGGCCACCTTCGCCAAGTGGCGGCTCAACTGGGAGCCCGGCACGCGCTTCGAGTATCACGCCACCTCCGCGCATTGGGTGCTCGCCGAGCTGCTGGCGCGCGTTGACGGTGTCGATCACACCGAGTCGATTCGGCACCGCGTGCTCGAACCGCTGGGGTTGACGCGGCTCGCGTTGGGCGTGCCGCACGACAAGCAACACGACGTCGCACCGGTCGTGCACACCGGCCACGAGCCGACGCCCGAAGAGTTCTCCGCGGTGCTGGGTGTTCCGGGCATCGACCTCGGAGAAGTGACCGAAGCCGCGCTGATGGGATTCAACGAGCCCGACGCGCTGGCGGTCGGTGTTCCGGGAGGGGGCGGGGTCTCGACCGCGGCTGACCTCACGCTCTTCTACCAAGCGCTGCTGCACAACCCCGGTGACCTGTGGGACCCCAAGTGGCTCTCGATTGCCACCAGCGACGTGCGCAATACGTTCGAGGAAGTGCTGAGAGGCGGCATTCCGGCGAACCGCACGATCGGGCTCGTCGTGGCGGGAGGCGACGGCCTGGGCCCGCGCCGGGGCTTCGGGCACGACAACAGCCCTGGCACCTTCGGCCACGACGGCGCGGGCGGCCAGCTCGCGTGGGCCGACCCGGAGACCGGCTTGTCGTTCGCGTATCTCACCAACGGCATCGACCGTCATCTCATCCGCCAGTGGCGCCGAAACGTCGGCATCGGCAGCCGAGCCGCCGCGGTCGGTTTGCCCGGTTGAGAGGACGAGCCGTTGAGAGGACGAGCCGAGAGGCGAGTCGTCTCCATGAGCACAGGCCACGAGCCGGCGCGAAGCGTCGGCGTGGCTCGGAGGGAGCGCTCAAAAGAACCGCAATGATCACCACCTGCGCGACCTCTGAGCAGGTGCCCACCGAACAGGACCAGAATGAGGGTCTGAAGGCCTAGGGGGACTCAGGTATGAAACCGCTCAGTGGAATGGACGCGTCGTTCCTGTACATGGAGACGCCATCGCAGCTGGCCCACGTGGTGGGCACGCTCATCCTCGATCCCGGTGCGGGCGAGGGCTTCTCCTACGACCGAATGGTCGAAGTGCTCCGCAACCGGATGCACCTGCTGGAACCGTTCCGCCGCCGTCTGGTGTCGGTCCCGTTCAATCTCGGCCACCCGGTCTGGATCGAGGATCCGGACTTCGACCTCGAGTCGCACATCCACCGCGTCGCCGTGCGGCCACCCGGCACCATGCGCGAGCTCGCGGAGATCGTGGCCGACATCGCCAGCCATCCGCTCGACCGCACCCGCCCGCTCTGGGAGCTGACCCTGATCGAAGGCCTCGACGACGGCAAGGTCGGCTTCGTGACCAAGATGCATCACGCGGCCATCGACGGCGTCACCGGCGCCGACTTGATGGCGCATCTCTTCGATCTCGCGCCGGACGCGCCCGACCCCGAACCGCCCGACGTGCCTTGGCAAGGCGAGGCCGTTCCGAGTGACCTCGAACTGTTGGTGCGCGCCGCGCAGGGGATCGCCAGCCGGCCTCGCACGATGGCCAAGGTGCTCACGCGCACCGTCCGTTCCGTCGGCAGCATCGTCGCCCGACAGCGCGAGAACTCCGCGGACAATCGCCCGAGCGCCGCGCTGCCGTTCACGGCGCCGAAGGTCAAGTGGTCCGGCGCGATCACACCGCATCGGTCGGTCGCGTTCGGCAAGGCCGCGCTCGACGACATGCGTCACATCAAGTCGGTGTTCGGCACCACGGTGAACGACGTCGTGCTCGCGGCCTGCACCCAAACGCTGCGTCAGTACCTCATCGCCCACGACGACCTCCCCGACTCGCCGCTCGTGTGCAGCGTGCCGGTGTCGGTGCACGGCAAGACCGAGCACGAGGGCACGAACCAGGTGTCGACGATGTTTGTCCGCCTTCCTGTGCAGATCGACGATCCGGTGGAGCAGCTCCGCACGATCAACGTCGAGACTCGCGAGGCGAAGGAGATGCAGAACGCGATTGGCGCGGATCTGCTTCAGGACTTCGCGCAGTTCATCCCGCCGACGCTCTTCAACCGCGCCATGTTGCTGTACTCGAACCTCAACCTCGCCGATCGGCATCGGCCGGTACACAACCTCATCGTGTCGAACGTGCCTGGCCCACCGATCCCGCTGTACACCGCGGGCGCACAAGTCGTCGGCGTCTATCCGTTCGGCCCGCTGCTCGAAGGGGCGGGGCTCAACCTCACGGTGCTGTCGAACATGGGCCACGTCGACTTCGGCGTCATCGCGTGTCGCGAACTCGTGCCCGATGTGTGGGACATCGCCGACGGCTTCGCCGAAGCGGTACTGATGTTGAAGAAGCGCGCCGACGAGGAAGCTGGGAAACCGCAGCCGACTCCCGCGAAACGGACATCAAAGGCAAAAACGCCAAAGCCGGAATAGGCCTTACGGCGCTCGCACACAGCGCGCGTTGACCTGTACTCTCCGCGAGGGGAGGGAGATCGGCATGCGGGTACTCATCTGTGACGACGAGCCGGACATCCGGCTGTTGTTCCGCACAGCGTTCGAGCGTGAGGGTGCGATCGTCGACGAGGCAGGCGACGGGGACGAGTGTCTGGCGATGGCCGATGCCAACCCGCCCGATGTCGTGATTCTCGATCTCATGATGCCGAAGCGCGACGGCCTCTCGACGCTTCCCGTCTTGCGTCACCGATGCCCACAATCGGCCGTCGTGGTCGTCACGGCACACGCGGCCATCGACGCGTTCGAAGCAAGCCGAGCGCGTGGGGCAGCCGCGTGTTTCGACAAGCTTGGCTTCCTGCCTCGCGTGCCGTGGGTGGTCTCGAAGTTCAGCGTGCCTGACACCGCTACTGCGTAGCGTTCACCTCCCATCTTGACCCCTGCTGACGGGGCACTAGCGTTGCCTCCGATGTCCCGCAGGATCGAAGTCGAACTCACGAGCGCGCGCGACGACGGCTCATGGACGTGGCGCGCGGCCGGGGCTCGAGAACCGCGCGGGGTCGTCGCGTCCGATCTTCTTCCGGTCGGCGCGAAGGTGGGCGACGTCATGCGGGCGGAAGCCGACTTCGATCTCGATGGCGTGACGATCATCTCGATCTCGCAGAAGCAAGAGAAGAAGCGCAACGAGGCGCAGCGCATCGAGATCATCGGCCCGCCCCGGCGTGACGATCAACTCGTGACGTCGACGCTCACGTCGCGTCCATCATCTGATCGCGGCGACCGGCGAGAGCGTCGCGACAAGAGCGATCGCCCTGGCCGAACCGGTGGTCCCGGCCGGCCCGACCGCTCTGAGCGGCAGGAGCGCCCCGACGGGCGTGGACGCCCCGATCGTGCACCGCGTGAGGGCCAGCGTGAAGGTCGGGGCGAGGGTGGCCAACGCGAGCGACCGAGAGAACGAGCGGAACGACCTGCTCCGTCCGCGGACCGGCGGCCGCCGCGGCCTCGGCCCGACGAGCCGCAAAAGCCGAAGCCGAAGCGCCTGCGCCCGGCTCGTCTGCACCGCGCCGCCGTGCTCGAAGAGCTTCCGCCCGAACATCGGCCAATTGCCGAGCAGGTGCTCGCCGGCGACATCCCCGCGGTGCGTCAAGCCATCGAGAAGGAGAACGCCACTCGCACCGCCGCCGGTCAGCCAACGATCAACGGCGAAGAACTGCTCGCGCTCGCCGAAGACATGCGTCCCCGCCTGCGCACCGCGGAGTGGCGAGATCGGGCCGACTCGGCGATGGCCGACATCGACGAACTCGATCTCCGCGACCTGCGTTCGGTGGTGGTCGCCGCCGACAGCGCTGCGCGCGACGACGAGACCCGAGCGCTTGCGGCGCAGCTGCGCGAGGCCTTGACCAAGCGGGTCGAGGCCGAACAAGCGTCGTGGCTCGCCGACCTCACGTCGGCACTCGACGCTGGACGGGTTGTGCGCGCCCTCCGACTGAGCTCCCGCCCGCCGAAGGCGGGCACCATCCTTGACCCGGCCTTGGTTGGCCGGCTCAGCGAAGGCGCGTGTGCATCGCTCACCGCAGATGCGCCCGCCGACCGTTGGGCCGCGGTACTCGACGCCTCCGCGTATTCGCCGATACGACTGACGGTCAAGCCGCAGTCCATTCCGGAGAAGCCGAGCGATGAACTCTTGACGATCGCCAAGAAGCTTGCGTCGCGCCTGCCCCAGATCGCGGCAGCGTTCGGCATCGAGACGACCGAAAAACCGGCGCGGCCGCGAGGGCCCCGCCGCCCGCTGCCGCCGCGACCACCCGTCGCGCCGGCAGAAGCCGTCGCGCCCCCCGAGCCGGTCGAGCCGGTCGCGCCGGAAGCGTCCGTCGAGTCAGTCGAGCAGGTCGAGCACGTCGAGCGGCCTGCCGACGACGAGGTCGCCCACGACACTTGAGGCGCGCGGGTTCCAGCCGGCGAGCGCGAACCGACAACCGATCGCCTCGGCGCAATCACGGTCGTGGTCGGTGTCGCCCACGAAGAGCACCTCGTCCGCGCGGAGGTCGAGCGCGTCGAGCATCGGCCCGAGGTGTTTCGGGCCGCCGAAGCTGTCCGCGAACATCGCGACGTCGGGCATCCATCCGAGCCGCGCGAGTTCCGCGTGGCCGGCGAGTTGATGCTTGTTCGAACACACTGCCCAACGATCGAGCTTCGCGACAAGGCCTTCGACACCCGCGAACGGCATCGCAAGTTGATCGTCGTAGGTCGCGAGGTAGTCGTCGACTTCGATGCCGAGCCGGGTGCATTCGTCGGCGAGCGTGTGTCCGAACGTGATCTGCTGCATGGGGATGCCGAGTGCAATGAACGGTGCGGCGAGTGCCGCGTCGGAGTCCAGCAAGGT
>JBEEGD010000542.1:0-3189 GCA_041166685.1 Acidimicrobiaceae bacterium
CCGAGGGCTACGCCCAGGCCACCGGCCGTCCGGGCGTGGCGATGGTGACGAGCGGTCCGGCCGCCACGAACATCGTGACGCCGCTGTGCGACGCCTACATGGACTCGATCCCCATCGTGGTGATCACCGGACAGGTGCCGACGGCGGCCATCGGCACGGACGCGTTCCAGGAATGCGACACCGTGGGCATCACCCGGTCGGTGACGAAGCACAACGAGCTCGTCACCGATGCCGCGGACATTCCCCGCGCCATCCGTGAGGCGTTCCACATCGCAACCACCGGTCGACCGGGGCCCGTGCTCGTCGACATCCCGAAGGACATCGTCGACCCGAAGAACCCTCGCTCGGCGATGGACTGGTACTGGCCGACCGACGACGAAGTGTCCGCGGGACTGCCCGGCTACACGCCGACGACCAAAGGCGACCCGCGCATGATCAAGCAGGCGGCCGAACTCATTCTCCAGAGCCGCCGTCCGGTGATCTACGCGGGTGGTGGCATCTTGAAAGCACGCGCGGCCGAAGCGCTGCGTGAGTTGGCCGAGCTGGTCGACATTCACGTCGTCACCACGCTCATGGCGCGCGGCTCGTTCCCCGACGACCATCCGCTCTGCCTCGGCATGCCGGGCATGCACGGCAACTACTCCGCGGTCACCGCGATGCAGCAGTCCGACCTCCTCATCGCCCTGGGGTCGCGCTTCGACGACCGTGTCACCGGAAAGGTGCCGACGTTCGCGCCCGATGCGAAGATCATTCACGTCGACATCGACCCGGCCGAGCTCGGCAAGGTGCGACGCCCCGATGTGCCGATCGTCGGCGATTGCCGCTTGGTGATCGAAGAACTGATTACGGCGGTCCGCGATCTCGGCGGACGCGACGCGCAGCCCGACCGCACCCCGTGGAAGCAGACGATCTCGGGGTGGCAGGAGAAGTACCCGCTGATGTACGAGCAGTCAGAGCCCGGCGACGCGCTCAAGCCGCAGTTCGTGCTCGAGCAGCTGCGCGACTCCGCGCCAGAAGACTGCATCGTGGCGTCGGGCGTCGGCCAGCATCAGATGTGGACGTCGCAGTACTGGCACTTCCAACACCCGTACACGTTCATCAACTCAGGTGGGTTGGGGACGATGGGCTTCGCGGTGCCCGCGGCGATCGGCGCCAAGGTCGGCCGACCGGATCGAATGGTGTGGGCCGTCGACGGCGACGGTTGCTTCCAGATGACCGCACAAGAGCTCGTGACCGCGTCGACCGAGCGCATCCCGATCAAAGTCGCGATCCTGAACAACGCGTACCTCGGCATGGTGCGCCAGTGGCAGGAGATGTTCTACGAGGAGCGCTACAGCGAGGTGTATCTGTCACCCGACTTGCCCGACTACAAGATGTGGGCCGAGTCGATGGGCTGTATCGGTATCCGTGTCGAGTCGCCGGAAGAGGTGCAGCCCGCGATCGACAAGGCGAACAGCATCGACGACCGCTGTGTGGTCATCGAGTTCCGGACCGACAGCCGGGAGAAGGTGTTCCCGATGGTTCCTGCGGGCGCGTCGAACGACGAGATCATCACGGCGCAGTCGCATCGCGAAGTGATCCAGTGAGCGAAGCGACGGCGTACAAGCACCACATACTTTCGGTGTTGGTCGAGAACAAGCCCGGCGTGCTCGCACGCGTGTCGGGCCTGTTCGCCCGGCGGGGTTACAACATCTTCAGCCTTGCGGTCGCGCCCACCGAGGACGCGCGGTTCAGCCGGCTGACGATCGTGGTCGACGTCGAGTCGGCGCCGCTCGATCAGATGGTGAAGCAGTTGTTCAAGCTCATCCACGTGGTGAAGATCACCGAGCTCGATCCTCGTGAGTCGGTCGAGCGCGAGCTGCTGCTCGTGACGGTCTCGGCCGCCCCCGACATCCGCGGCCAGATCATCGAGCTGGTGCAGGTGTTCGGCGGCCGGATCCTGGCCGTCGGGTCCGATGTGCTCACCATCAGCATCGAGGGCGCCCCGGAGAAAGTGGACGACTTTGAAGAACTCCTGCGTCCGTATGGGATCGTGGAGCTACAGCGCACCGGCCGGGTCGCGCTGCCCAGGTTGGAGCGCACGGCACCTCGCCTGCGCCAAGTGAGAGGTGTCAGCTGATGGCCAACGTGTATTACGAGAAGGATGCCGACCCGTCACTGGTCGCCAGCCGCAAGGTGGCGATCATCGGCTACGGGTCGCAGGGTCACGCCCATGCCCTCAACCTGAAGGAGTCGGGCGTCGACGTACGCATCGGCCTTCGCGAGGGGTCGTCGTCCAAGGCAAAGGCGGAGGCCGCCGGCCTTCGGGTGGTGCCCATCGACCAAGCCGCGGCCGAGGCGGATCTCGTGATGATGCTGCTGCCCGACACCGAGCAGCGCGACGTGTACGAGCAATCGATCGCGCCGCACCTGAATGGGGGCGACGCGGTCTTCTTCGCACACGGCTTCAACATTCGATACGAGCAGATCAAGCCGGCGGAGGGCGTCGACGTGGCGATGGTCGCGCCCAAGGGGCCCGGACACCTCGTGCGCCGCACCTATACCGAAGGTGGGGGCGTGCCCTGCCTGGTCGCGGTCGCGCAGGACGCGAGCGGCAAGGCCAAAGAGCTCGCGCTGTCGTACGCCGATGCCATCGGCGGAACGCGTGCAGGCGTGCTGGAGACCACGTTCGAGGAGGAGACCGAGACGGATCTCTTCGGCGAGCAGGTGGTGCTGTGCGGCGGACTCACATCCCTCGTGCAGGCCGGCTTCGAGACGCTCGTCGACGCGGGCTATCAGCCCGAGTCTGCCTACTTCGAATGCCTCCACGAGCTGAAGCTCATCATCGACCTCATGTACGAGGAAGGCATCGCGGGGATGCGTTACTCGATCTCCGACACCGCCAAGTACGGCGACGTCACCCGCGGACCGCGCATCATCACCGACGAGACGAAGGCCGAGATGCGGCGCATCCTCGACGAGATCCAAGACGGCCGCTTCGCGGAAGAGTGGATCGCCGAGAGCCGCGGCGGCCGCGCCAAGTTCCACGACCTGCTCGCCAAGGGGGCCGAGCATTCCGTCGAGAAGGTCGGCAAGGAGCGACGGGGCATGATGCCGTGGATCTCCGCGGGCAAGCAGTCCGTCTCCGAGGTCAGCGGCGGCGCCGACGTCTAACCCGTTTGAACTCGGGGTGGCGAGCGGGGCTATAGC
>JBEEGD010000543.1:0-6154 GCA_041166685.1 Acidimicrobiaceae bacterium
CGTTGTCCGCCGTGCGAGCCGACGGCGCGGTGACCGGCGCGCTCGACACCGCCCGTGAGTACGCGGCTGCGGCCCTACGTTCGCTCGACTCGCTTCCGGACAATGACGGCAGCGAATGGCTACGAAGCGCGGTGGATCAGCTCTTCGCGCGAGTCAATTCATTCTCGACGAAATAGGCATCGGAAACCGATGCCTATTTCGTCGAGTTCGCGGGAACGGTGTCTCACGCGTTGCCGCCCTGTTCCGGTCGCAGCGTCGGGAACAGGATCACGTCGCGGATCGTGGGGACGTCGGCCAGCAGCATCACGAGCCGGTCGATGCCGATGCCGAGCCCACCGGTAGGCGGCAACCCGTACTCGAGCGCCCGGAGATAGTCGTGGTCGACGGGCTGCGCCTCTTCGTCCCCGGCCGCCTTGCGCGCCGCTTGCGCTTCGAAGTTGGCCCGCTGCACCTCGGGGTCGACGAGCTCCGTGAACGCATTGCCGATCTCCCGTCCCGCGATGATCGGCTCGAAGCGTTCGACGTAACCCTCCTTCTCGCGGTGCGGACGGGCGAGCGGAGAGACCTCCTGCGGATAGTCGACGACGAACACCGGACCCCACAGTTCGGCTTCCGTCGTCTTCTCATACAGCTCGAGGATGAGCTTGCCGGGGCCGTCGTTGTCCTCGTAGGCAACGTCGTACTCGTCGCACAATTTCCGCAGCTCTTCGACGGGCGTGCGCAGATCGACGTACTTGCCGATCTGCTCCTCGATCAGTTCGCTCATCGTCGCCCGCCGCCACGGCGGCGCGAGCTCGATCGTCTTGCCGAGGTACGGCAGCGATGTCGTGCCGCACAGCTCGGTCGCGAGGTGGGCGATGAGCTCCTCGGTGAGCGCCATCATGTCGGTGTAGTCGGCGTAGGCCTGGTAGAGCTCGAGCATCGTGAACTCGGGGTTCCAGCGATAGCCGAGTCCTTCGTTGCGAAACACGCGACCGATCTCGAACACCTTCTCGATTCCCCCGACGACGAGCCGCTTGAGATACAGCTCCGGCGCGATCCGCAAGTACACATCCATGTCGAGCGCGTTGTGGTGGGTGACGAACGGCTTCGCCGTCGCGCCACCAGGGATCGGGTGGAAGATCGGCGTCTCGACCTCGATGAAGCCGCGTTCCTCGAGCCAGCGCCGCATCAACGACACGACTTTGCTGCGGAGCAGCAGGGTGTGACGCGCCTCGTCGGTGACCCACAGATCGACATAGCGCTGGCGATACCGCGTGTCGGGATCGGTGATGCCGTGCCACTTGTCGGGGAACTGGCGCTTGGCCTCGGCGAGCAAGGTCCAATCGTCGACCTTCACCGACAACTCGCCGCGCCTCGTGGTCATGATGACGCCCGAGACTCCGATCCAGTCGCCGAGCGACAGCGACGTGAACTCGTCGAAGCCGGGTGTGGTCTGTACCGGTGCGAAGAGCTGGATGCGACCGGTGCCGTCCTGCAGCGTTCCGAACGCGAGTTTTCCTTGCACGCGTCGCAACATCAGCCGGCCGGCGATCGTCACTCGACGGTCGGTCTCGGTGCCCGGCTCGAGCGCGTCGAACTCGGCCTGCAGCTGCGCGGCGGTGGCGTCCGGCTCGTAGCGATATGGGATCTGGCTCAGGGCTGATTCTTTTCGAAGATCAAGCGCAGACCGTGCAGGGTGAGCCAGGGCTCGTGGTACTGGATGGCGTCGGAGTATGGGGAGATGAGCGCCGCCAGCCCACCGGTCGCGACCACGGTGGCCTCGCCCAACTCCTTCATCATTCGTGTACAGATGCCGTCGACCTGGGCAGCGAAGCCGTACAACGCACCGGATTGCATCGACTCGGTGGTGTTCTTGCCGATGACGCTGCGAGGCTCGACCATCTCGACGCGGAACAGCGCGGCCGCCCGACCGTACAGCGCGTCCATGCTGATCTCGACCCCCGGCAGGATCGCCCCACCGAGGTACTCCCCCTTCGCCGAGATGGCCTCGAGCGTGGTGGCCGTTCCGAAGTCGATGACGATCGTCGGACCGCCGTACAGGTCGTACGCCGCCAGCGCGTCGGCGATCCGGTCGGGGCCGACCTGCTTGGGGTTCTCATAGAGGATCGGCATGCCCGTCTTCACCCCGGGCTCGACGACGAGCGCGGGAAAGCCGAAGTAGCGGTCGGTCATCTCTCGTACGGCCGCGGTGATGCTCGGCACCGACGAGCAGAGCGCGACACCGTCGACATCCTCGTCGAAGCTGAATCCGTGAAAGCCGAGGAACTCCTGCACCAGCAGCGCGAGCTCGTCGGACGTGCGCTCGGGCGACGTGGCAATGCGCCAATGGTCGAGCAAGTCGCGCTCGGCGCCTGTGCCCGTGGCGTTGACCTCGTCCTTGCCGTAAAGACCGATGACGGTCTGCGTGTTGCCGACGTCAATGGCGAGCAGCATCAGTGCGTCACCTCGATGTCCAAGCCGATGTCCAACACCGGCGCACTATTCGTGATTGCGCCGACCGAGATGCAGTCGATGCCGGTCTGCGCGTACGCCGCCACCATCTCGAGGGTGATTCCTCCGCTGACTTCGAGCAGCAGACGGCGACCGTCGCGCGCGTCGGCGAGCGCGACCGCATTGCGCACTTCGTCAGGTGACATGTTGTCGAGCAGCAGCGCATCGGCGCCCGCCGTGATGGCTTGCTCGACTTGGTCGAGCGAGTCGCACTCGACGTGGACGGTTCGTGCCGGCCAACGCTCGTGGGCGAGGCGCACGGCGTCATCGATGCCGAGCACGGTGAGATGGTTGTCCTTCAACAAGACCCAGTCCGAGAGGTTGCCCCGATGGTTCGAACCGCCGCCCGCGCGCACGGCCGCCTTCTCCAACACCCGCAGTCCCGGGGTGGTCTTGCGGGTGTCCCAGATCCGAGCTTGGCCACTGGCGGCCAACACGAGCTCATGGGTGAGTGTGGCGATGCCGGACAGATGGCCCAGGAAGTTCAACGCGGTGCGTTCGCCGGTGAGGATCGACGCGAGCGGTCCGGTGACATGGCCGATCACTTGCTTGGCGTCGACGTCGTCGCCGTCGTCGGCCGTCCAGGCGAGCGTGACCGAGCCGTCGATCTGGGCGAAGGTCTCGGCCGCGCACGCCACGCCGGCGAGCACGCCCGGTGTTCGCACCACGAAGTCAGCATCGCCCACGAGTTCGGAGGGTAGAAGGGCGGACGTGATGTCGCCGAGCGGGGTCAGATCCTCCTCGAGGGCACGCGCGACCGCGGTGCGAACGGCACCGATGGGTGGTTGCACTCCTTGCCGCATTCGTTCAGCCTGCCAGAGATGAGTCGCGCCTCCATAAGCACGATGGCATGGCGGGCGCTGCGACGACGCTGCCCTAGGTGCGGCGGCAGAGGCATCTTCAGCTCGTGGTTCAAACTCCGCGAGCGGTGCCCGACCTGC
The DNA here is from genome assembly GCA_041166685.1 of Acidimicrobiaceae bacterium. Taxonomy (GTDB): domain Bacteria; phylum Actinomycetota; class Acidimicrobiia; order Acidimicrobiales; family JACDCH01; genus DASUCS01. The sequence goes on from JBEEGD010000543.1 coordinate 3,435, forward strand.
GGTTATCGCTTCGAACGTGAGGAAGGCTTCTTCACCGGGGTGTACCTCGTGAACTACTCCCTGATCGCCGTCGCGATCGTGGTCGAGCTGTTCGTGTACGTGCTGTACGCCAACAGCCAGGACGGCGACGCCGCCTTCGGCCCGGCGCTGCTGCTCGGCGTGGTCACGGCCGTCGTCCTGCCGCTGATCACGTATCCGTTCGCAAAGACGATGTGGGCTGCGATCGATCTCGCGCTGCGGCCGCTTGACCCGGTTGAAGAGGCCGACGCCGCTCTCCACGACACGCGTGACGCCGCGGGTTAGCCGAGGCCGCGGGAATCCTGCTTCAGCGCAGTGTCGACCGCGAGGCCGGCGGCGACCACGAGGCTGCGCAAGGGCTCCTCGAGTGGACGGTGGATCTGTACGACGTAGTTGTCGGCCGTGGTGAACATCGTCTTGGCGAGGCCTTCCCACGTCTTGGTGATGCGAGCAACTTCCGTGCCGGTGTGGTCCTGGATGTTGAAGTTCCACGCGCGCCAGTTCTCCGCGTTGATCGAGCCGTAGTTGTTCTCGCCCGACTCGAGGCCGAAATGGATCTTGCCGATCGCGTTCTGCTGGACGATCGTGCCGATGTCCTGACCGGCACAGTTCTGCACGATGACCTTCGACTTCAGCAGCTTCGCCGGGCGGGTGAGTGCGAGCAGCACGTTGCCGTTCATGTCGACGACTTGGAGCTTGTGCGTGAGGAACTGGTCGTAGTTGGAGAGGAGCCGAATGGCCTTCTTGGCCTTGCTCTGTCCGACCTGACGAACGGCGCCGATCTGCGTGCCGTGCTGGTCGTAGATGGCGTACTCGTTGTTGATCTCGATGAGCTTGGCCTTCTGATTCACCACAAGGACCGGCTCGTTGAAGATCGAACCGCCGCCCTGGGCCGAACCCGCCTGCACGCCTGCCTTCGCGACGTCTCCTTGGACCTTGTCGGTCGCACGATTCACCACCGGTACGTGACTGATGCCGCCGGGCGGATCGATGGACTGCTTCCCGTGGCTGGCAACGTGTTCGGTCCATTGCGTGCCGTCGTAGTAGCGAGTCTCGTGACGGCCGGACGGGTCGGGATACCAGTTGGCCGCGGTCGTACCGGTGTCGCTCATGTAGGCGAAGCTATGACAAAGCGAGCCCGGAGCGCGTCGCGGGTCGAAGGAAAATCGCTGCGGGTGTGGGACCCGCGGCTCTCTTCCCGTGCGAGCGCGCCGGCGATCACGGCTTGAGCGACCGTGGCGAGGTTGCGAAGCTCCTGGCCGTCTACGTCGTCACCGCCGAGCGCGCGACGGGCGACATCACGGGCTTCGCCAAGCGAGGTCGCGGACCGCAGCACTCCGGCGAGCCTGGTCATCGCAGTCTGCAGGTCGTCGCGCGACGCGGGTGCACGCTCGTCCCAACCCAGCTCGAACTCGAGTGGGCGGCCGCTGATGCCCCCGCCGCCGAGAACGGCGCGCATCGCGCCAGACGGCTCCGCGTACCGCTTTCCCCGTTCGATGGCTTCGATGACACGAGGCGCGAACACCATCCCGTCCAGCAGCGAGTTCGACGCAAGACGATTGGCGCCGTGCACGCCGTTGCATGCGGTCTCCCCCGAGGCCCACAAGCCCGCAAGCGTGGACGCGCCATCGAGGTCGGCGACAATCCCGCCGCAGAAGTAGTGAGCGGCCGGCGCGATCGGCAACCAGTCCTTGGTCGGATCGAGCCCAACCGCATGCAGTGCGGCGGCGATCGTCGGGAACCGCGCGTCGAAGTCGGCGAGGTTCGTCGCGTCGAGCCACAGGTGTTCGACACCTTGCTCGAGCATGCGAGCGGTCATCGCCTTCGACACGCGGTCGCGCGGCAACAGCTCGTCGATGAACTGCTCGCCCTTGCTGTCGCGCAGCAACGCGCCATGACCGCGCAGTGCTTCCGAGAGCAAGGGCCTGGGCATCGCGGGGTGATGCAACGCCGTGGGATGGAATTGCACGAACTCGACGTCGCCCACTGCGACACCAGCGCGCAACGCCATCGCAATCCCATCACCGGTCGCTTCAGCGGGGTTGGTGGTCACGGCGTACAACTGGCCGGCGCCACCCGTGGCGACGAGCACATTGCTGGCCCGCACTTCCGTCCGTGTTCCGTTCTCGTCGAGCGCGACGACCCCGCGGCACTCGTCGTTCTCGACGATGAGGTCGAGGGCGAACCACGTCTCGTAGATCGCGGCGGCAGTTGCGCGCACGGCATCGACGAGCGCGCGTTCGATCTCCGCACCGGTGGCCGCGCCGCCGGCGTGCACGACGCGCGCGTGGCTGTGTCCCCCTTCACGAGCGAGCTCGAGCCGGCCCTGCTCGTCGACGTCGAAGATGGCGCCGAGGGCGATCAGCTCGTTGACTCGGCTCGGACCCTCGTCCACCAACACCCGAACCGCGTCGGCGTCGCACAAACCCGCGCCGGCAGCAAGCGTGTCGGCGAGGTGAAGATCGGTGGAATCAGGGTCATCGCCTCCGAGCACTGCGGCCACGCCGCCCTGCGCCCACCGCGTGGTCGCCTGGTGCAGCTCGCCCTTGGTGAGCACGCCGACTCGCATCCCGTGCGCATCTGCTGCCCGCACCGCCGCCGAAAGCCCCGCCACCCCGGACCCGAGCACCAGCAGATCGAGGTCCACAGGCTTCATTCTGACGACTCCCCCGTTCTCGACGAAATAGGCATCGCTGACCGAT
>JBEEGD010000544.1:0-6166 GCA_041166685.1 Acidimicrobiaceae bacterium
AACCGCACACCGTTCTCGACCGGATGCGCTCCGAGCTTCGCGTACAGGCGCTCGTGGCGACCGGCGCGCGCCAGCCAGATGTCGAGCTCGCCGAACGCGGATGCACGTGCTTGCGTCAAACGGGGACCTCCTCTTCGAGCATCCGAACGATGCCGGCGACCGGGATCTTCACCCAGTCGGGCCGGTTGTTCAGCTCGTAGCGGAGCTCGTACACAGCCTTCTCCAATTCGAACACTGCAAGCAGCTTCTCCATCGACGACCCGGACGGAACCAGGTTGGGGTCGATCGTCGTGCGGTAACCCGCCAGGAACTCGGCGCGCGCCCGCGCCTCCCACCCGGGCGGCGGCTCGACGCCGCGCAGGAGCTGAGCCGCGGATGCCGCGTACGCAAACGACCTCAGCATGCCTGCGACATCGCGCAGCGGACTTCTCTTGCGTCGCCGCTCGGGAAGCGACCGTGCGGGCTCGCCTTCGAAGTCGAGGATCACCCAGTCGTCGTCCGCCCAGATCGTCTGGCCGAGGTGGAAGTCGCCGTGATGGCGGATGACGCGTCCGATGCCGCCGACCTGCGACCAGAGCCGCAGCCTCTCGCGCACTTCTTCGCCGCGGCCCCGAATCGGCTCGACGTCGTCGTTGTCGTCGGGCAACTCGACGAAGATGCTCCCGATCTCGTCGTCGATCGTCGCGGTCAAGAGACCGAGTGACTCGGACGAGGGCTGCTCCGGCATGAAGCTCGGGTCGGAGGTGTCGCTCCCAAGCAGCGTGTGCATCGTCCCGGTCACCTCGCCCAGCCGGTGCAGGTGCAGCAGGAAGCCGGTCGAGCCTTCGGTCATGGTGTCGAGCGCCAGGTCCCAGCCGTCCTGCCCGTTCGCGACGTAGCGCTGCAGGATGCCGAGGGTAGCGTCCATCGGGCGCCCGGCGTACGCGTACCACCCGGCAAGTTGCGCAATATTCTCGAAGTTGTGCTCGGTGAGGAAACGCAGCAGCTCGAGCTCCGGGTTGATGCCTGCCTCCAGCCGGCGGAAGACCTTCAGGATCAACTCCTCGTCGAACACGATCGACGTATTCGACTGTTCGCCGCCGACCGGCCGTGCCTCCCGCAGCTCCTGTCCGAACCCGTTGATTCCGCCGACAGCTGCAAACTCGACGATTCCTTCGCCGGCGGGAAGCTTCGCGCCGGCGCGGATCATGTGCACGAGCTCCCGCACTTGACGCGGATCGCCGAGCGCGTCGAGTCCTCCGTCAACGAGTAGCTGATACGTCTCGTGCGTGCCGGTGTCGAACCGGATCTCGACGAGCTGCAGCTCGAGCTCCGGGTCGGTGTCGCGGAGTGTTGCGCGGTCGACGACCGACGCGTGGCTCACGTGGCGGGACTTCGATCCGAACCAACGCTGGCCGCGGACGAACTCGATCAGGGTCTGCTCGTCCGTCACTCCGAGTCGTCCTTTCGCAACTGGAACCAGAAAAACCCTCGCGGCGCCATCGTCAGGAGATAGGGCAGCTCGCCGATCCGTGGAAACGGCGTCTGACCGAACATCTCCACGGGGGTCATGCCCTCCCACCGCGAGAGGTCGAGCTCGACGGCCTGCGCCGACCGCGCCAGGTTGTGGACACAGAGCACGATGTCGTCCTCATAGGTTCTCAGATGCGCGAAGATCCGCGGGTTCTCCGGTCGGAGGGACTCGTACGTGCCGAGGCCGAAGACCGGATGCTGCTTGCGTAGTGTGATCAGCCGCCGCAACCAACGGAGCAGCGAGTTGGGCTGGCGGAGCTGCGCCTCGACATTGACCGCCTGGTAGCCGTACACGGGATCCATCAGCGGCGGCAGATACAGCTGCGCGAAGTCGGCTCGTGAAAAGCCGCCGTTGCGATCGCCGGTCCACTGCATCGGCGTGCGAACGCCGTCACGGTCGCCGAGGAAGATGTTGTCGCCCATGCCGATCTCATCGCCGTAGTAGAGGACCGGAGAGCCTGGCAGCGAGAACAACATCGCGTGCATCAGCTCGACCTCGTCGCGGCCGTTGTCGAGCAGCGGAGCAAGTCGTCGCCGAATGCCGAGATTGAGCTTCATCCGTGGGTCCTTGGCGTACTCCGCGTACATGTAGTCACGCTCCTCGTCTGTGACCATCTCGAGCGTCAGCTCGTCGTGGTTGCGCAAGAAGAGACCCCATTGCGCGTTGTCGGGGATCGCGGGCGTCTGCTCCAGAATCTCGATGATCGGCAGCGCGTCCTCGCGACGCACACCCATGAACATGCGCGGCATGACGGGGAAATGGAATGCCATGTGGCATTCATCCCCTGCGCCGAAGTACGCGACGACGTCGGCCGGCCACTGATTCGCCTCGGCAAGCAGCACGCGGTCGCTGTAGCGCGCATCCACCTCTGCCCGCACGCGCCTCAAGAACGCGTGCGTCTCGGGAAGGTTCTCGCCGTTCGTGCCGTCGCGCTCATACAGGTAGGGAACGGCGTCGAGGCGGAAGCCGTCGAGACCGAGATCGAGCCAGAAGCGCAGGACGTTCAGCATCTGCTCCTGCACCTCGGGGTTGTCGTAGTTCAGGTCGGGCTGGTGCGAGAAGAACCGGTGCCAGAAGTACTCGCCTCGAACCGGGTCCCACGTCCAGTTGGACGGCTCGGTGTCGAGGAAGATGATCCGCGCCTCACTCCAACGCTGGTCGTCGTCCCCCCAGACGTACCAGTCGCCGTAGGGCCCGTCCTTGTCCGTGCGACTCGCCTGGAACCACGGATGGTCGCTCGAGGTGTGGTTCATGACGAGGTCGGCGATCACGCGCAGTCCGCGTTGGTGGGCCTGGTCGATGAAGTACTTGAAGTCGTCGATGTTTCCGTAGTCCGGGTGGATGTTGTAGAAGTCCGCGATGTCGTACCCGCCGTCGCGCAGAGGGCTCGCGTAGAACGGCAAGAGCCAAATGCAGTCGACGCCGATCTCCTGCAGGTAGTCGAGCTTGTCGGCGAGTCCGCGGAAGTCACCCGATCCGTCGTCGTTGTCGTCGAAGAACCCGCGGAGGTGGATCTCGTAGAAGACCGCCGTTTTGAACCAGTTCGGCTCTCGTTCGAACCAATGCCCAGGCTCGCTCATTCCCGCTCCCGCGCCGGCGGAGCCGGCGCTTCGCTCCTGGGCGGCTCCGTCCAGCCTACGCCGCTCACGAGCGCACCTTGATGAGATGCGCCTTCCCCGGGCCGAGCTCGACGTAGTTCCGGCCGGCGCGCCAGGTGAATTTCTCGCCGTTCAGCAAGTCGAGCGCATCGAACGCCGGCGGGTAGCCGAGCGCGACGGGGATCACGCACGCGCCGGATTGCGCCGAGAAGGGATTGATGTTGACCACGCAGACGACATCATCCTTGGCGTAGGCGACCAGCGCGTCGTTCTCCGTTTCGAGCCAGCGGATGTTCTCGAGGTGCTGCAGCGCCGGCTCTTGACGTCGCGCGCGGTTGAGCGCCTGCACGAGCGGCAGCAACGGCCCGCGCAACGTGCGCTTCTTCGCCTCGTACTTCTCCGAGTCGAGGTACTCCTCGGAGCCGGGACGCACCGGCGTGTTCTCGAAGGACTCGTACCCCGAGTAGATGCCGTATGCCGGCGACAGAGTCGCTGCGAGCACGAGCCGCGCCTCGAATGCCGGAGGCCCTCCCTGTTGGAGGTACTCGTGGAGGATGTCCGGCGTGTTCACAAAAGCGTTCGGCCGGTAGAACTGCGACCACGCGACCAGCTGCTCCATGTATTCCACGAGCTCGGCCTTCGTGTTCTTCCACGTGAAGTACGTGTAGCTCTGCGCAAAGCCGATCTTGGCGAGCGTCGTCATCGGCGCCGGGCGCGTGAATGCCTCGGCGAGGAAGATCACGTCGGGGTGCTCCGAGCGCACCTCGCGGATCAGCCACTCCCAGAACGGCATGGGCTTCGTGTGCGGGTTGTCGACACGGAAGACCGTGATGCCTGCGTCGACCCAGCCGAGCACGACTTCGAGCAATGCGCGCCAGAGGTTCTGCCAGTCCTCCGACTCGAAGTTGACGTTGTAGATGTCCTGGTAGCGCTTGGGCGGGTTCTCTGCATACTTCAACGTCCCGTCCGGGCGCCGGTTGAACCACTCCGGATGCTCCTTCAGCCACGGATGGTCGGGCGAGCATTGAATCGCGAAGTCGAGTGCGATCTCCATGCCTACGCTCTTCGCCGTCGCGACCAGCTCGTCGAACTCCGCCCACGTACCGAGCTCCGATTGGATCGCGTCGTGCCCACCTTCCTCGGAGCCGATCGCCCACGGCGAGCCAGGATCGCCCGGCGCCGGCGTCAGCGTGTTGTTCGGCCCCTTGCGATTCGTATGCCCGATCGGGTGGATCGGGGGCAGGTAGACGACGTCGAACCCGAGCTCCTGGAGCTTCGGCAGCACGGCGGTTACTCCCCGGAAGCCGCCCCACGATCGTGGGAAGAGCTCGTACCACGCGCCGAAGCGCGCGAGCACTCGGTCGACGTCCACCTCGAGTGGAGTCGACGTCACCTCGCCGTAACGGTCCGACGATTCGATTGCGAGCCCCTCCTCTACCGTGAGGGAATCGCGGCCGAGGTGCACCGCACCCTCGGACAGCTCACCACTCAGGTCTTCCTGGCGGGCATCGACCTTCCGCCGGAGCTCGTCCTGCCAGGTCGCGATACGGTCGGTCCAGGCGGCGATCGCGAACTCCCATCGGCCCGGCCGTTCCGGCGCGAACGATCCGCCCCAGCGGTCGTTGCCGAACGGACGCAGCGGCAATTCACGCCACTCGTTCTCGCCAGGCGCTCGAACCCGGAGCGCACCCGCGAGGGTGTCGTGTCCGTCCTTGAACACCGTCGCGTACACGTCCACGCGATCGCCTACCGTGCGCTTCACGGCGTAGCGCCCGCAGTCGACGATCGGCTCGATCGCCTGGATCTGGATCCGGGCCGGTGGTTGCTTGGTATTCGGAAGGGGCACCCTGCGTGAGATTCTCAGTGGTTGCACGGTCCTAAACTTGACGACACAAACGAACGCATGAAGCTCGAACGCTCCTCCGGCATCCTCCTTCATCCGACCTCGCTGCCGAACGGTGTGCTGGACGACCAGGCCTACCGTTTCGTCGACTGGCTCTCAGCAGCCGGCCAGCAATGGTGGCAGGTGCTCCCGCTCGGCCCGCCGGAGGGGATCACCGGGTCGCCCTACATGTCACCCTGCGCGTTCGCAGGCTCGCCAGGGCTGATCGCCGAGAGCGACGCGTGCGTGACGCGGACCGACGCGGAGGAGTTCCGCGCGAGCAACTCGTACTGGATCGACGACTGGCTCGACTACGGCGGCTCGCTCGAGGATCAGGTCAGGTTCGAGCGCGAGTGGCGTGCACTGCGCGAGTACGCCGGGCGAAAGGGGGTCCGGCTGTTCGGTGACATTCCGATCTACGTTGCGCACGACGGCGCCGACCACCGAGCTCACCCACGGTTGTTCCGGAAGGGCGAGGTGGCGGGCGTGCCGCCGGACGCATTCACACGGACGGGGCAGCTCTGGGGAAACCCGCTGTACGACTGGAGCGCGATGCGCGCCGACGGTTATCGCTGGTGGATCGAGCGGCTGCGGCGGACGTTCGAGCTCGTCGACCTGACGCGCATCGACCATTTCCGCGGCTTCGTCTCCTACTGGGCGGTGCCGGAGGGAAACAAGACTGCGACGAAGGGCCGCTGGCTGCGCGGCCCGGGTGCCGAGCTCTTCCACGCCGTGCAGGCGAAGCTCGGCGAGCTTCCAGTCGTCGCGGAAGACCTCGGTGTGATCACCGAGCCGGTCGTCCGCCTGCGACGCGAGCTCGGCCTGCCGGGCATGGTCGTGCTGCAGTTCGCGCTCGGCAAGGACCCTTCGAACCCCCACCTGCCGCAGAACCACGAGCAGCAGTCGGTCGTCTACACCGGGACGCACGACAACGACACGACCCGCGGCTGGTGGGAATCGCTCTCGCCGGAAGACCGCGAATGGTCCGGTCTCGATCCAGCCGATCCGGCGCGCGCCCTGCTCGAGGTCGCATGGTCGTCTCCCGCGGCGCTCGCCGTCGCACCGCTCCAGGACATCTTCTCGCTCGGCAACGAGGCGCGCATGAACCTACCCGGCAGCGAAGAAGGAAACTGGCACTGGCGCTTCAGCGAGGGTCAGCTGACCGACGAGAAC
>JBEEGD010000545.1:0-16920 GCA_041166685.1 Acidimicrobiaceae bacterium
CCTCGCTTCGAATTGCTTCGAGGAGAGGTCGGGTGAGCAGGAAGTCCTCGCCGAAGATGTCCTCCTCGATGTCGAGCCATTTCGCGCCCTCTGACTCGGACACGCGTTGCGCCTGGATCCGCAGGAGCTGCTTCTTGTAGTTCCACTCGTACAGCGCCTTGGACTCGTCGAGGCCCTCGTAGCACTGCAAGCGGATCAGCCGTGCGCCCGACATCTCGGCCACCGACTTGGCCAACTGGGTCTTCCCCGTGCCCGCAGGACCCTCGATGAGCACCGGCTTCTGCAGCCGGTCGGCGAGGTACACGACGCCGGCGATGCCCTCGTCGGCGAGGTAGTCGACCTTCTTGAGGCCATCGCGAACCTCGGGCACCGACTCGAAGCGGTAATCCATTGTCAGACATTACCGGTCGCCTTGACCGAGCGGTCAAGACAGTTCGCGTGGTGCTTGGGGCTCGTCGTCACCCGCGATACTCGGGCCGTGACGCGCGCGCATCGTGAGCACCGCGCTCTTCGCAACGACAGCGCTCGCTGGAGCTGGTTCCGACAGGTCTACGTGATCGTCTGCGCCGGGATCGTCGGGGTGACGACGGTGGCCCTCACCGCGGCCGTGCGCAACGCAGTGGCGAGTTCCGAGACCACGAAGCACACCACGGCCCCGTTGACCAGCGAGGCCGCGAGCATCCCCGCGGCGGTGCCCAGCGCCACGATCCTGGAGGAGAACGCAAAGCCGGGAAGTCCCGAATGGCCAGTTCCTGCCGATGAAGCGTCGTGGGACAAGGTCCGCGGCTTCGCCGACCGGGTGAGCGCGCAACGACACGAGACGTTCGGTCTGTACGTGTCGACGGCGGCCGAGACGTACCACGTCGAGGCCTATCGAATCGGCTACTACGGCGGTGCTGGCGCTCGCCTCGTGTGGCGGTCCGACGAGCTTCCGGGCGGCACACAGGCCCCGGCGATTGTCGATACCGCGACGGGCATGCGGGAGGCGCCTTGGTCGCAGTCGGCCACGATCACGACAGGCGACGACTGGACGCCCGGCGTGTACATGCTGAAGCTCGTGAGCGCCGACGGCGGCGCTTCCCTCGTGCCGCTCACCATCCGCGACGACAGCAGCCACTCGAACTACTTCGTGCAGAGTTCGGTGACGACATGGCAGGCCTACAACGGATGGGGCGGCGCCAATCTCTATACGGGCCCAGAGCTGCTCTCGACCACGCGCTCGCGGGTGGTCAGCTTTGATCGTCCCTACGACGGTACGGGTTCCGGTGAGTTCTTCGGGCGAGAAGACCTCCTCATCGCGCAGATCGAAGCAATGGGGCTCGACGTGAGCTACACGACCGACGTCGACACTCACGCCCATCCCGATTTGCTCCTGAACCACAGGGTCTTCATCTCTGGCGCGCACGACGAGTACTGGTCGCTCGAGATGCGTGATGGAGTGGAGGCGGCGCGCGACGCAGGTGTGAACCTCATCTTCATGGGGGCCAATGCGTCGTACCGTCGAATCCGCCTCGAACCTTCCCCGCTGGGACCACACCGACGCGAGGTGAACTACCGGGTCGCGAATGAGGACCCGTTGAACAAGGTCGACCCCGCTCGCGTCACGACCGGCTGGCGCGACAACCCGCACCCTCGACCGGAGAGCTCGATGATCGGCAACTTGTACGAGTGCAACCCGGTGAGCGCTGACATGGTGATCGGCGAGTCAGCCGCGTGGGTCTTCGCCGGGACAGGACTCAAGGACGGCGACAAGCTCTCCAAACTCGTCGGCAACGAGTACGACCGGGTGACCCCGGAAATGCCCACACCGAGCAACATCGAGGTCCTGGCGCACTCGCCCGTGGTCTGCCACAAGGTGAAGAGCTTCGCCGATATGACGTACTACACGGCTCTGAGCGGTGCGGGCGTCTTCGCAACCGGCACATTCCAGATCGAGGCGCACATGGGGCCGCCCTGCCCGGACGACAAGGTGCGAGACCTCGATTGCCGGGTCCGCAAGATGATGAGCAACGTGCTCGCGGTCTTCGGCGCCGGTCCATCAGGCCTCACTCACCCGTCGAAGAACAATCTGGAGCGCTTCGGCATCCACAAGGGCTATGTGCACCCCTCTCCCGGCTGAGCTCCGAATCTAAGCTCCGCCATCTGTGGCGACCCTTCCGTCGAGCGGACGCGATGCCGACTCAGTGCTAGACGAGCTCGAATCGTTCAAGCGCGACGACAAGGACTTCCGCCGGGGCCGCGTCTTCGGTTTGGTCTTCCATGCCGACGACAAGCTCGAGCAGTTGGTCGCGGCCGCGCACAACGCGTACCTGTGGCACAACGCGCTGAACCCCAACGTGTTTCCGTCACTACGTCGAATGACCAACGATGTGGTCGAGATCTCGGCCTCCCTGCTCGGAGGCGATGCCGTCGAGGACGAGCTCGCCGGGTTCCTCACGTCTGGCGGCACCGAATCGATCCTGATGGCGGTCAAGGCAGCCAAGGTCCGCGCCGCCACCGAGCGCGACGTCCACACGCCGAACATCGTGTTGCCGATGTCGGCGCACGCTGCCTTCGACAAGGCCTGCCAGTACTTCGGTGTCGAGGCCCGCCGCATTCCCGTCCGCGACGACTACCGAGCGGATGTCGACGCCATGGCGGCCGCGGTCGACGATGCGACGACCCTCGTCGTCGGATCAGCGCCGCAGTATCCGCAGGGCGTGATCGACCCCATCCCCGAGTTGGCCGCGCTGGCCTCAGAGCGGCGCACGTCCTGTCACGTCGACGCGTGCATGGGCGGTTTCGTGCTCCCGTTTCTCGAGCGCCAAGGTCACCCTGTGCCGCCCTGGGACTTTCGAGTTCCGGGGGTGACCAGCGTCTCGGCCGATCTGCACAAGTACGGCTACGTGCCGAAGGGCATCTCGGTGATCATGCACCGGTCGAAGGCGTTGCGTCGTCACCAGACGTTCTCGTTCGACGGATGGCTCGGCGGGTTCTATGGATCGTCGGGCATCCTCGGCACGAAGCCGGGCGGCCCGATCGCGGCAGCGTGGGCCGCCCTGCAGTTCCTGGGCGAGGATGGCTACCGCCGATTTGCCGAAGCTGCGTTTGTCGCGCGGGAGCGATTCGTTGCCGGCGTCCGCCGCACCCCCGGCCTGGCCATCGTCGGCGAGCCGGAGGTGACGTTGGCCGCCATCACCGCCGCCGGGCCTGCGCCCGCGGTGGACGTGTTCGCGCTCGGCGACGAGTTGTTTCGGCGGGGCTGGCACCTCGACCGCCAGGGGCCGCCCGATTCGCTCCACGCCACGTGCATGCCCACGCACCTCGCAGCCATGGACGAGTTCCTCGCAGACCTTCAGGACGCAGCTGCGGTGGTGACCGGCACGAGCACCGCCGACCGTTCGACGAATTACGCGGTACTGGAGTGATGCGCTGATGCGCGGGTTGTTCATCCACATCGTGATCTTCAACGTGGTCAGCGCACTGCTCGTCGGCGCGTGGCTCTTGACCACGGGCTCGACGGAAGAGCTCAGGCACATCCAGGATGACCCGCTGTACTCCGCACGACATGGGTTCTGGCCGCTGGTGGTCGGCGCCATCTGGGGCGGCGTGCTCGTGATTCACGCCGGCATCTGGTTCGCGACGCTCTTTCCGGGCGGGAGGCAGGCCCGTCGGCGCCGGGCCGAGCGGCACGACCGCCATCGGGATCATCGGCCGCCCCCGATTCCGCCTGTCCCTCCCGCGCCGCGTGCACCGGGAGCGGCGCCCAACACCGATCTGGCCAAGCACGCGGCGCAAGCCGCGATCGGGCTCGTGGAATCGCTCGCCGGCCGGGCCGCTTCGCGGCCCTCCACGCCGCCGACGTCCACGCCCGGACGTCACTGGGTGGCCGTGATGTTCACCGACCTCGTGGGCAGCACTGGATTGGCGGAGAGCCTCGGCGACTCCACGTGGCACGAGATGTTGGCCGGTCATCGCGCCCTTGTGCGCAAATGCGTAGACGATTGCAGGGGAACCGAAGTTGGCACGCAAGGCGATGGGTTCCTTGTGCGGTTCGACACGCCGGACGCCGCGGTGACCTGTGCGATCTCCGTGCAACGCCAGATGGGCGAGAGTCGAGACGGCGGTGCGTTCGTTCCCGAGTTGCGTGTTGGTATCCACGCCGGTGAGGCGCTGGCCGACGACAACGACCTTGTGGGGCGCGTGATCAACCTCGCGGCCCGAGTGACCGACGCAGCCGAGCCGGGCGAGATCCTCATCACGGAGCCGGTCGCCGACCATCTGTCTCCTGGTGTCGCGCTCGTCGACCGCGGGCTCAAGCCGTTGAAGGGCTTCGCTCAACCGCGACACTTGCTGGCGGTCGTGTGGCACCCCACCGACGAGACGATCGTTCTCACGACCGCCGAACTCGAGGACGACGAGGCCTGATCCGCTAGCCGCGAATTTGGCCGTCGCCCCGTACGACGTACTTCAGGGTGGTCAGCTCTCGGAGGCCCATCGGACCGCGAGCGTGCAGCTTCTGAGTGGAGATACCGATCTCGGCACCGAACCCGAACTCCTCACCATCGACGAAGCGCGTGGACGCGTTGACGAGCACGGCCGCGGCGTCGACCTCCTGACAGAAGCGGTCGGCCGAGGCGAGGTCGCGGGTGATGATCGCCTCGGAATGTCCGGAGCCGAACCTGTCGATGTGGGCGATCGCCTCCTGGAGCGTCGGCACGACCCGCACGGAGAGCTTGAGGTCGAGGAACTCGGTCGCGAAGTCGTCGTCGGTGGCGGCTCCCATCGCGACGATGGCACGTGCGGCGTCATCGCCAACGAGTTCTACACCGGCGAGCGCTGCCGCCACGAGAGGCAGGAACGTCGGCGCGATCGCCTCGTGCACGATCAGCGACTCGGCGGCGTTGCACACCGAGGGACGTTGGGTCTTGGCGTTGACGACGATGTCGACGGCCATGTCGAGATCAGCCGTCTCGTCGACGAAGACATGACAGTTGCCGTCGCCGTCGATCACGTAGGGCACGGTGGCGTTCTCGAGCACCGAGCGAATCAATGACGGGCCGCCGCGCGGAATGAGGCAGTCGATGGAGTCACGGAGCCGCATGAATTCGGTCGCAGCCTGGTGGCTCGTGTCGTCGACGAGCACGAGAGCGTCGGCCGGCAGGTCCGCCTTCGTCAGCGCATCGCGGAGCACCCCGGAAATGGCGAGGTTGGACTGAATCGCGCCTGACGAGCCGCGCAGGAACGCGGAGTTGCCCGACTTGAGGCAGAGGCCGAACGCATCGCTCGTCACGTTCGGGCGATTCTCGTAGATGATCGCGACGACCCCGAGAGGCACGCGCACACGCTCGATTCGTAGTCCGTTCGGCCGAACCCAGCCGTCGACCACTTCGCCGACAGGATCGGGCAGCGCGGCGACCTTGCGGAGCCCGGCGGCCATCGCGTCGATCCGCGTTGCTGACAGACGGAGCCGGTCGACGACGGTCGCGGCCACCCCTTCCCCTTCGCCCCGCGCCACGTCGACCGCGTTGGCGTCGAGGATCTCATTGGCTCGCTCGATGAGCAGGTCGGCGGCCATGGCCAGGGCGCCATCTTTTGCTTCCGGGGAGACAGTGGCCAGAAGTCGCGACGCCGCCTTCGCGCGGCGCCCGAGATCGACAACACCCATGGCCGCAAGCGTAGGGCAGCGACGATTCCCGCCGGTCAATCGCCCCTCCTGTCCGAGCACTACGTTGACGCAATGACCGAGGTCAAGGACGGGCGTAGCGCGTTGTGTCGACAACGCTGACCGTTCCGGTCCGCTGGTTCGTCGACGACGTCAGCGCGGCGCTCCACGAACTGCAACCCACGACGGGCGACAAGGACGAAGCATCGCGCCGAGATGCAACCACCGAGGCGTTCAACCTGACGTGTGGCTTCATCGACGCTGACGGTCTGCACACGGACGACGAGCTCTGGGCGCTGATCGCCGCGTTCGGACCGCTGCTTCCGACACAGCTCGCGCAAGCGACGCCCGACGCCATACGGCGCGCGGGGCTGGTGGCCAACGCGCGCTCGAAGGTGGCATCAGCATCACCGATGTTCGAGCTCCTCACGCAAGCCGATGCGAAGCACGGTACGCGCCACAGCCACGCCTACTACCGCGCCGCTCTCGAGATCGGATTCGCGGTCGCGGCCGTCGACGCTCACACCTCCGAGACAGAACTCGGCGTGATCGGCGACTTCCAGCGAGAGCTGCTCGCGAGCATCACCGCCTCGGGACTGCCTCGTCCGGGCACACCCGAGGAGGAATCGGTCGTCAAACCCGCCTCCGCTGGGACGGCCGGAACGGATTCGGTCCCTCCCAAGCCCGGTGTCGAGCTTCCAAAGGCGAGGAGCCTCGACGACCTCATGGCCGAGCTCGACGAGCTCGTCGGGTTGGCCGAGGTCAAGCGGGAAGTGCGACTCACGACCGACCTCACCCGTGTGGAGCAGCTTCGTCGTCAACGCGGCCTTCCGGTACTCGAGCACAGCCGACACGTCGTCTTCACCGGCAATCCGGGCACCGGAAAGACAACGGTCGCGAGGCTGCTCGCGCAGATCTATCGGACCCTGGGAGTCGTCACGAGGGGCCACCTCGTGGAGACGGATCGATCGCAGCTCGTTGCGGGATATGTGGGTCAGACTGCGATTCAAGTCCGGAAGGTCTTCGACGAGGCCGACGAAGGCGTACTGCTGATCGACGAGGCGTACGCCCTCGTGCGGGGCGGCGAGAACGACTTCGGCAAGGAGGCGATCGACACGATCGTCAAGCTGGTCGAGGACCGTCGCGAGTCGGTCATCGTGATCGTGGCCGGGTACCCGGAGGAGATGGCGGCGTTCGTCAACGCGAACCCCGGCCTTCGATCCCGGTTCCCGAAGACGATCCACTTTCCTGACTACTCGACCGACGAGCTGGTGCAGATCTTCGAGACGCTCGGCAAGGCGCAGAAGTACACATGCGAACCCGACGCGTTGCAGAGGGTACGTGCGTGGATCGACGCGCAGCCGCGCGTGCGCGGGTTCGGCAACGGACGTCTCGCCCGCAACCTGTTCGAGGCCACTGTGGCTCGCCAGTCGAGCCGGCTTGTCGACGTTGTCGAGCCAACCGATGATCAGCTGTGCACCTTCGTCGTTGCCGACATTCCAGTGCTGGGTGAGCTGTGAAGCGATTCCTCGCGATCGCCGGCGCAGTCGCAATGGTCTGCCTCGCGATCGTGATCCGAGCCGGTATCGACCGCGGAGGCTCGAACACGACGACCCCCTCTGGGCCAGTCAAGATCGCCTGCATCACCGAACTCGAGGCTCAGTGCAGAGCGTTGTCCAGCGTGAGCCTGCGAGTTGAGGATGCCGCGGTCACCGCGAAAGCCATCGCCACCGGCACCGCGGACATCGACGGATGGATCACAATCGAGCCGTGGCCTGCGATCGTCAACCAGCTTGCACAAACCAAACAGGTCGGCGCGAGCACACCGATCGCGAGGACGGAACTCGTCATCGCGATGGTGAAGGAGCGCGCTGATGTACTTGCCGCAAAATGTGGCGGATCCATCGGCTGGCGCTGTCTTGGCGACGCCATCGGGAAGCAATGGACGGAGCTCGGTGGCATGCCAGAGTGGGGTGCGGTGAAGGCGGGCCTCCCGCCAGCCTCAACCGCCAGCGGCCTGGTACTGCTGGGCAACGCCGCCAGCGGCTACTTCGGTCGGACCGATTTCGCGACGAACGACTTCGATGGCGACTTCGGCATCTGGCGTTCGAAGGTCACGGCGACAGCGGCCTCGTTCGACGACTTCATCCTGAAGTTTCCGGCAGCGTTCTCTGCGGTGGGCGCGACCAGAGCAGTGGTGACGACCTCGTCTGGCACGCGGGCGGTGGCCACGATCACACCCGCCCCTGCCGCCTCGGCAGTGATCGTCCTCGCGCCAGTGAACGGCGGGAGGATAGGCAGCGTCGCCAAGGACGTGCTGGCCCGCGCGCTGAACTCGGTGGGTTGGTCGACGGACAACCTCAGCGCACCGTCCGGACTGCCGAATGCGGGTGTGCTCCTCGCCCTGAGCGGACTGAAATGATGGTCCGATGACGCGACGACGATGGAGGACGACAAGCGCGGCAGGCGTGGTGGTCTGTGTGGCGAGCTTGCTCGCGGCCGCCTGCACCGAGTCAAAGCCCAAGGCGGGTACGAACGCCGGACTTGGCGATCCTGGAAACTGTGTCGTGGTCGACATGGCCTCTTCGCCCGAGAAGATCGATCTCATGACGGCGTTGGCCAAGGCGTTCAACGGGACGAGTCAGGCGAAGCTCGGCAGCGACTGCATCTTCATACGACCGCAGCAGAAATCATCCGGTGGCGCCGCTCAACTCCTGTACACGAACTGGGACGAGAGCATCAACGGCCCCCGACCGGTGGTGTGGTCGCCAGCGGCGAGTTCGTGGGGGCAGGTCGTCAATCAGAAGCGCATCGACAGCGGTCAGCAAGCCATTGTCGGCGCGGGCGCTCCGTTCATGGTCACGCCTCTCGTCATCGCGGCGCCGAAGCCAATGGCCGACGCGCTCGGCTATCCCGCCAAAGCCGTCGGTTGGTCCGACATCCTGAAGCTGGCGACCGACCCGCAGGGTTGGGGTTCGATCGGTCGCCCCGAATTCGGAGCGTTCAAGCTGGGCAAGACCAATCCGAACTTCTCGACGAGCGGTCTGAACGCGCTCATCGCCCAGACCTACGCGGCGAGCAACAAGACCGCGGGGCTGTCGACCGAAGATCTCGACAAGCCGGACGTGATTGCCTTCGGTTCGGGGGTCGAATCGGCGGTCGTGCACTACGGCGACACGACGCTCACGTTCCTGAACAACCTCTACGCCGCTGACCAGCGAGGCACTGCGCTCAACTACGTGTCTGCGGTCGCGGTCGAGGAGAAGTCGGTGATCGACTACAACCTCGGCAACCCCGACGGCGTGCTCTCCCCCGGCGAACAACCACGCCCACCGAAGGTGCCGCTCGTCGCGATGTACCCGAAGGAAGGCACGCTCTTCTCGGACAGTCCGTACTTCATCCTCAACGCGCCATGGGTCAACCAGAAGCAGAAGGACGCGGCCAAGGTCTTCGAAGACTTTGTGAAGCAGCCCGCCAATCAAGAGCAAGTGCTGAGCTATCACTTCCGTCCGGGCAACACCGCAGTGCCGATCGGCGATCCGATCGTCGCAGCGAACGGGGTCGATCCCAACCAGCCTCAAACACTGCTCGAGGTCCCACAGGCAAAAGTGCTGACCACGCTGCTCGACAAGTGGGCCGTCCAACGCAAGAAGGCGAAGGTCACCCTCGTGCTCGATGTATCTGGCTCGATGGGTGATCCGGCCGATCCAAAACGACCCGATCTCGGCAGCAAGCTCGATCTCGCGAAACAGGCGATCCGTGACGCAGTAGGGCTCTTCAGCGCAGACGACGATATCTCTTTTGTCATCTTCTCGACGGGCCTCGGCCCGCAGCAGGATCAGAACGTCGTCGAGCTCGTACCGTCGGGTCGCGCGGCCGACGTGGGCGAGCGCTTGCGCACCGCGGTCGCGGGCCTGTCACCGGAGGCCAACACACCGCTGTACGACGTGACACAACAGACCTACAAGGCGGCCGTCACCTCGTTCGATCCCTCACGCATCAACGCCGTCGTCCTCCTCACTGACGGTCAGAACGACGATGGCGAGCCGGCTGACGATCAACAGCAGTTGCAGGACATGCTCGCGACGCTGCGGTCGGGCAACGAAGGCCAGGCCAGTCATGCCGTGCGTGTCTTCCCTATCGCGTACGGCACCGACGCCGATGTCGCGACACTCAAGTCGATCGCGGATGCCAGCAACAGCAACAGCTACAGCGCGAAGGACGCCACCACGATCTCGCAGGTCCTCACCGCAGTCATCTCCAACTTCTAGGAGCGTCGTCGTGGAGTACGAGCAGATACGCAGCGAACGCCGCGGTGAGGTAGCTCTGGTCACCCTCAACCGTCCAGAGCGCCTCAACGCGTGGACGCCGCGCATGGCCGAGGAGCTGGCGGACGCGTTCGAGGCGGCCAATCACGACTCGGGGATCGGTGCGATCGTCGTCACCGGCGAAGGGCGCGGTTTCTGCGCCGGCGCGGACATGGAGGCCACGTTCTCGGTGCGCATCGCCGGAGGCGACCCGGGTTCGAACACCGCCGAAGGCCAGGGCGGCATGCCTGCGGGGCTCGACTGGGTGAAGCTGTGCCGCGATTCCAAGCCTCTGATCGCGGCGGTCAACGGCGCCGCGGTCGGCATCGGGATGACGATGATCCTTCCGTTCGATGTTCTCCTCGCATCCGAGCCGGCGCGGTTCGGCATGTTCTTCATCAAGGTGGGTCTGGTGCCCGAGCTCGCATCGACACAACTCCTGGTCCAGAGGGTGGGCTTCGGGCACGCGAGCGAGCTGTGCCTGTCAGGTCGCTTGTGGTCGTCATCTGAAGCGCTCGCCGCCGGGCTGGTCGAGAGGGTGCTGCCTCCAGACCAACTTCTCGACGATGCTCTCGAGGTAGGCGCCGCCATCGCCTCGAACCCCGCGCCACAACTCCAGATGATCAAGCAACTGCTGACGATGAACGCGGTCGAACGCGATCTCGACCACGCACAGCGGCTCGAGAGCGAGATGCTCCGCGAGTGTTGGAAGACGCCCGAGCACGCGGAAGCAGTGGCTGCCTTCATGGAGAAGCGCCCGCCCAAGTTCCCACCGCGTTCATCGGCGTGACCAAAAGATCGTTTCGCGATCGGTTCCTCACGCCGCCGGTGGCGCGCGCCATCACGTCGCCAGCGGGGATCTTGCTCGCGGGCGCGGGCGCGTCGGCCGCGATCTTGGCCGGCTTGCCGATCGCGGCCATCGTGGGTGTGGGCGCCGCCGCGTGGGCCGCGCGGGTGGCCGTGGCCATCCCCCGCGACTCCAGCGACGCGCAGCACATCGATCCGTTCGCGCTGCAAGACCCGTGGCGAGGATTCGTCCACGGTGCGCTCGGTGCGCGGAACAAGTTCGACGAAGCCGTGCGCAACGCTCGGAGCGGCCCCCTGCGCGAGCGACTCACTGAAATCGGCGGACGCCTCGACGATGCCGTGAGCGAGTGCTGGCGCGTCGCGCGCCAAGGTCAGGCGCTGGCCGACGCCCGTTCGCAGCTCGACACCACGAACGCCCAACGCGAGCTCGCGAGCCTGGACCAGACCTCGCCATCACAGGGCAAGACGGCTGAGGCGCTCCGAGCCCAGATCGCCTCAGCTCAACGTGTGGAGACGACGATCACCGACGCGCGCGACCGGTTGCGCCTTCTCGATGCCCGCATGGACGAAGCCGTCGCGCGAGCAATCGAGCTCTCGGTCCGGGGCGGTGACGCCGATCTCGGCGGTCTCGGAAATGACGTCGAAGGCCTCGTCGGAGACATGGAGGCGCTGCGCCAAGGACTCGAGGAAACCGACCAAGCCGCACCAGGAGTCGCGTGAGCGACGCCCCCGGGGAGGGGTCAGCCGGGATCGTCCGAACGTCGGCAATGGTCGGAGTCGGCACCGCGCTCAGCCGCATCACCGGACTGCTGCGAACGGTCGTGCTGGCGTACGCCCTCGGCAAGTTCGTGCTGGCCGACGCCTACAACCTGGCCAACACCACGCCGAACATCGTCTACGACCTGATTCTGGGCGGCGTGCTGTCGGCCACGCTCGTGCCGGTGTTCGTGGAGCGGTTCGAACACGACGACGAGGACGGCGTCAACGCCGTGATCACGGTTGTCGTGAGCGCACTCGTTGCTCTCACTGTTGCCTCGGTGCTCACCGCACCTTGGATCTTCCGTGCGTACACCTGGGCGGCCGACAAGGACGCGGCCGATCTGGAGCGCGCCGGCGTTCCGTTGCTGCGGTTGCTGCTGCCGCAGGTGTTGTTCTACGGGTTGACGGCGCTGGGCACCGCTGTACTACATGCGCGCCGGCGCTTCGCCGCTCCTGCCTTCGCGCCGGTGTTGAACAACGTGCTCGTCTGCGCGGTGCTGCTGTGGTTCGCTCACGCCTCGGGTCGAGCCCCGTCGGTGGCGTCGGTCGTCGACCATCCGTCGCGGCTGTGGCTGCTCGGCGGCGGGACCACCGCGGGCATCGTGTTGATGACCGTGGTGCTCTGGCCCGCACTACGCCGTTCGGGTTGGCGCTGGCGTTGGCGGTTCGCGCCGCGGGACGCCGCGGTACGGAAGGTGGCCGCGCTCTCGGGCTGGACCTTCGGCTACGTGGTCGCAAACCAGATTGCGCTCGCCATCGTTCTCGCACTGGCCACGGGCGAAGGGCCTGGACAGGCCACTGCGTACCTGTACGCCTTCCAATTCTTCCAGCTCCCCTACGGGCTCTTCGCCGTCTCTCTGATGACGACGGTGACCCCCGAGCTCGCGTCGGCGGCCAGCAGCCAGAACATGACCCGGTTCCGAGACCAACTCTCCGCTGGCATCCGATTGATGACCTTGGTGATCCTGCCGTCGTCGGTCGGCATGCTCGTCGTCGCCCGGCCGCTGATCGTGGGGTTGTTCGTGCACGGTTCGTTCTCGTCGAGTGACGCGGTGCTCACGGCCGACGTGCTCGCCAACTTCGCAGTCGGACTGCTGGGCTTCTCGCTCTACCTGTTCGTACTGCGGGGGTTCTACGCGCTGCACGACACGCGGACGCCGTTCGTACTCAACCTCGTGGAGAATGGCTTGAACGTGGTGCTCGCCGTCGCGCTCGTCGGCCGCTTCGGGGTCCAGGGCCTCGCCTTCGCGTACTCGGCGGCGTACGTGGTGACCGCAGCGTTGGCCTTCGCTGCTCTGAGGCGACGGGTCGGACGGCTCGAGGGCCGCCGACTCCTCGGTTCCACGGCCAGGGTCGCGATCGCATCCGGTGTGATGGGCGCAGTCGTGTGGTGGGCGACGCGCTCCATCGGGTCACCCACGGGGTCGGGCGCGATCCTCCGCCTGGTCCTCGGCGTCGTCGTGGGAATCGTCGTCTACGGCACCGGCGTGCTGCTCCTCAGGGTCGAGGAGATCGATGCGCTGCGCCGCCGCCTCCGCCGAACCTGAGGACGCCGCACTAGCCTCCGGGCCATGTTCAAGGTCTTGCGACGGTGGTGGAAGTACATGACAGCCAAGCTGTCGGGATCGTTCAACGAGCGGGCAGATCCCAAGGTGCAGCTCGAGCAGGCGATCATGGAAGCGCAAGAGCAGCATCGGCGGTTGCGCGAGCAGGCAGCCAACGTCATCGCCAACCAGAAGCAGGCGGAGATGCGGCTCAATCGCAACATGGAGGAACTCGAGAAGGTCAACGCAAACGCACGCCAGGCCGTGTTGATGGCCGACGAGGCTGCCAAGCAAGGCAACACCGCGAAGGCCACGGAGTACACCCAAGCCGCCGAGTCGTTCGCCAACCGCTTGATCCAGATCGAGACCGAGGTCGAGAGCGTGAAGACCCTGAGTCTCCAAGCGGCCCAGGCGTCCGATCAGGCCAAAGCGGCGGTGCAGCAGAACTCGACCGCGCTGCAGCAGAAGCTGGCCGAGCGCCAGAAGCTCCTTGGTCAGCTCGACCAGGCCAAGATGCAAGAACAGATGAACAAGGCGATGTCCTCGCTGTCCGAGACCGTCGGCGAGGATGTGCCGACCCTCGAAGAGGTGCGTGAGAAGATCGAGGCCCGGTACGCGAAAGCGACCGGGATGTCAGAACTCACTGGTAGCTCGGTCGAGGCCCGGATGCTCGAAGTCGAGCAGGCGTCGATGAACTCGGAGGCCCAGACCCGGCTCGCCGAGATCCGCGCTCAGATGGGTCTCGCTCCCGCCGCACCGGCGGCGGGCGAGGTTGCAGCTCCTGCTGCCGAACCGGCGTCAGAGCCGGGTACCGCTAACTGAATGTCGGTGACGCCACCGGAGTAGTCCGATCAACCGGACATGGTTCGCGTTTCGTTCACCCGCCGAAGCACGCCTCCGTCGACCCGGCATGGCTCTGCGCGAGCCTCCGGACGAGCGCGCCCGGCGACAGTCCATCGACAGATGCGATTGCCTTGATCTCGTGGGAGATGACGGCGCGATCACGCGGGAACCCGGCGTTGTCCGACGATCGACCCATGCAACTCGCGGTTGCACTCGCGGCGGCCATCGCGGGCGACGACGCCACGAGGAGCAATCCCATCACGGTGATGGTGGTCACGACGAGTTTGCGCAGCCCCAACGACATTCCGCCGACCACCACGACGGCGGCCACCGCGGCACGACACAGACCACGACTTCCGAGCTTCATTGCTCCGCCTTTCATTGCGCGAACGCTTGCTGGGTGGCATCGTCCACCTTGGGTGTCGTCGTCACAATGGCCCGTTGAGGGGTGAACGCAGGTTCCAGGCGGACTAGTCGCGCGAGCGCGGAACTATCCGACGGAGTCGAGTTCGGGCCAGACGATCCAGTGCCAGTCGGCGCGTTCGCCGGACGGGTGCACATACGGCTGCACGGATGAGTCGGGTGGTCGTCCGCCGGGCGTGGGTGGTCGGGCGCCGATGATGCGACCGCGCTGGTCTCGGAAGGTAAGGCCGTCGATCGTGGACGGATCCCCTTCGATTCCCAACATCCCCAGATGATGCAACCGATGGTGCAACGGACAGAGGGCGCACAAGTTTCGTGACCTGGTCTCCCCGCCATCCTCCCAGTGCCGAATGTGGTGGATGTGCAACCACCGCTGGGCGGTGCAACCCGGCACTCGACAGCCGCCGTCGCGGTTCTCGATGAAGGCTCGCATTCGGTCGTCCACCGTGCGGGTGCGAGGTGAGAAATCGGCGAGGAAGGCGTCGGTCTCGAAGAGCAGGCGGACGTCGGCGTCGCAGGAGAGGTAACGCCGCATCGAATCGGGGACGACCGGACCGAGGTGCAACCTGGCGGTCTTGTCGCTGGCGTTGATGTGCAATAGGACTTGGAACCGGTCGGCGGGACGACGTTCCTCGGGATGACCCATCGCGGTGAGCGCTCTCTCCGCGGCGCGCAGCAGACCATCGACCCACGTGACGCCCGAAGTGCGCGGGTTCTCCTCCCCGTCGTCCGGGTGGCGCTCGTGGAACACCTCGGACCGCGCCACGGTGAGCGCCTTCTCGATCAGCGCGCCCTCATCCAAGGGCAGATCGACGCGCATCTTCCACCGGTCGGCCTGCGTTCCGAACTCCACCGTGCTGTGAGGTTCTTCGCCCCCGGCCTTCTTCGGATACTCGGGCAGCGAGGACAAAAATCGAGCCAGCTGGGAATGCAGCAACCGCGGCGCCAGGAGCGCGACCTCGGCCTCTCGCTCCGCCGGGACCCGTCGTGCGATGGCGGCCATCGCGTCTTCGCTGAGCTGACCGGCATCGAACAACTCGGTGTTGTTGGGAAGCTCGCCCCGGCGCCGAGCGAGCTGGACGAGACGGATGGCGTGCTGACTCGAGACGCCGCACTGCCACGCCACCCAATGCTCGGGTGAACGGATGCCGGCGGCCGTCTCCCAGATTCCTTCATCGAGCACGGTCTCGATCGTGGCCACCAACGCCGCGGTGGCCGTGTTGATCACCCCGACGAGCTCACCCACCTGCGTCTCGAGACGATCGTGCACCAGCTCCTTCGCGGTGCCCGAATCAAGCGGCGGTGCCGGCGCGACCGACCATGCGGTGGTCACGTCTGCAACAGGATCGACAAGAGGAGCCAGCATCACAACCTTCAGTTCGCCGAAGCGGGGAAGGGAGCTGTTGCTCCGAGCGCTCATACCAAAGCGTCAACGCATCGTACACGCGTTCGACCGTTGGCGCAACCGATCTTCCAGAGAAATTCGCGGTCAGCGCGACCAGCCGACCGGGGTCGGGTAAGCACCTGTCGTTCGGCGCGGTGGCTCGAAAAATGGGCTGAAGGGCGCATCGATACCGCGACCGACGCCGTCTACCGTTGCCGGGTGAAGCGAAACGATCGGCGGCGCCACACTCTTGGGTTCGCACTGGCGTGCGTGGTAGCCGTCTTCGGCACAGCGGCAACGCCTGCCGCGGCCACGATGGCGACCCCGGCCTCGACGTCCGCGTCCACGTCGAGTTGGCCAGTCGACCTCCTGGGCAGCCGTCCCTCGGGCCACGCGATGCCGCTTGCAACGCCGCGTGCACAGTCGGCTCCGTCGAATCCGCCTGCACGTCTCGAGTGGTTCGGCGGACGGGTCGTCTCGAACGTCAGCGTGCACAGCGTGTACTACGGCACTGGCAGCTACCAGAAGGACGTCGGCCCCAACGAGAGCGGCATCTCCGGCTTCTTCGCCGGCGTCACCAATTCGGTGCACTTCGACTGGCTGACGGAGTACAACATCCCCGGCCAGACAATCGGTCGGGGCAGCTTTCGAGGCAAGACCACCATCTCGCCCTCGTTGGTCAACAACGCCGCGACCATCGACGACCGCAACATCCAAGCGGAGCTCGACGCGCAACTCTCCTCCGGGGGCGTGCCCGCACCGGACCTCGAAGCCGGTGGGTTCGTGAAGACCGTCTACGCGATCTTCCTTCCACAAGGCAAGACGATCACCCAGGGTGGAGCAACCGGCGGACTACCGGAAGGCTTCTGCGCGTACCACAGCACCATCCTCCACAACGGGCTCGCCGTGCCGTACATGGTGCTCCCCGACTTCGACGATCCCACGAAGTTGTACGACCAGGGTTGCGGCACCGACAAGGTGTCGCTGTTCAACAACTTCACGTCGGTGACGTCGCATGAGCTGATCGAAGTCGTCACCGACCCCGACGTCGGGCTCGCCACGCCGACAGACTCTTCGCCCGTCGCCTGGTACGACCTGAACTACGCGGAGATCGGCGACATCTGCGCCGGGCAGGACGGCAAGGTCGTCGGCGGCAACGGAATCCTGTACACGGTGCAGAGCGAGTTCAGCAACGCGGCCAACGACTGC
>JBEEGD010000546.1:0-3057 GCA_041166685.1 Acidimicrobiaceae bacterium
AGATCATCGCCGGCAAGATCAAGCCGCCGAAGATCGTCGGCTAGCTGTCGGTAACAACGGTTGCGTGAAGGAGCGGGCTCTCGGGCCCGCTCTTTCATTTCCAGCTTAGAATCGCCCCCTGATGGACGAACCTCCCGTCCTCGAGCTGCGCGAAATCACCAAAGAGTTCCCCGGCGTGCTCGCGAACGACCACGTCGACTTCGACCTGAGGCGCGGGGAGGTGCACGCGTTGCTCGGCGAGAACGGCGCCGGCAAGTCGACCCTGATGAGCATCCTCTACGGGCTCTACACCCCGGACTCGGGCGAGATCCTCATGAACGGGAAGCCCGTGGCGATCCACTCGCCGAAAAACGCGATCGAGCTCGGAATCGGCATGGTTCACCAGCACTTCATGCTCATCCCGGTCATGACGGTGACCGAGAACATCGTGCTCGCGAACGAGCCCGTGCACGCCGGTTTCCTGCTCGACGAGTCGGCAGCCGAGAAGCGCGTCGCCGAGGTCGCACGGACGTTCAACTTCGCGGTCGATCCTCATGCCCGCATTCAGGACATCACGGTGGGGCAGCAGCAGCGCGTCGAGATCATGAAGGCGCTGTACCGCAATGCCGACATCGTCATCCTCGACGAGCCCACTGCCGTGCTCACGCCGCAGGAGGCGGCCGAGCTGTTCGAAATCCTCAAGACGCTCACGCGGGAGGGCATCTCGGTCATCTTCATCACCCACAAGCTGAACGAGGTGCTCGAGATCGCCGATCGCATCACGGTCCTGCGGCGAGGCAAGAACGTGGAGACGACTCCGCGCGAAGGCGCGACCGAAGCGGGTCTCGCGCGTGCAATGGTCGGACGCGAGGTGCTCCTTCGCGTGGACAAGAACGCGGCACAACCCGGTGAGCCGCTTCTGAAGGTCGCTGGCCTATCCGTACAGGATGACCGTGGGCTCGAGGCTGTCCGCGACGTCACGTTCGACGTCAGAGCGGGGGAGATCGTCGGCATCGCCGGCGTCGATGGCAACGGCCAGAGCGAGCTGATCGACGCCCTGACCGGTCTGCGCAAGGTCGCGCAAGGCCAGATCACCGTCGGCGGCGAAGACCTGACTCACGCGTCGGCCCGACAAGCGCTCGACGCGGGCATGGGCCACATTCCCGAGGACCGGCAACGGCGCGGCCTTGTCCTCGACTTCAACCTCGCCGAGAACCTCGCGCTGCACGACTACGGCAAGGAACCGTTTTCGCGCTTCGGTTGGCTGAACCCCAAGCGTTGGCTCCAGTGGGCCGCCGGCTTGCTCAAGGAGTTCGATGTACGCGGTGGAGGGCCGGCGACACGCGGCGGCTCCCTGTCCGGCGGCAATCAGCAGAAGGTGGTCATTGCACGCGAGGTGTCGCGCGATCCGAGCGTCCTGGTGGCGGCACAGCCCACACGCGGCCTCGACGTCGGGGCGATCGAGTTCGTGCACCGCCGCCTCGTCGAACAGCGGGACGCCGGTAAGGCGGTACTGCTCGTCTCGCTCGAGCTCGAGGAGGTCCTGTCGCTTTCCGACCGGATCCTGGTGCTCTACGAGGGGCGGATCGTGGCCGAGTTCCCGCCGGAGGTCAGCGAAGAGGAACTGGGGATCGCGATGCTCGGCGGCGGGCGCCAGGAGGACGCGGCGTGACCGAGCCTCAGTCGCAGTCCCCGCTCGACGCGGATCCCGAGGGGTACGCGCCGAGCGTCGCGCGTCGGCTGGCGTTTTACCAGCGCGCCGGCGGCATCGTCACGCCGATCATGACCGCGGTGGTCGCGTTCCTCATGGGCGGGATCGTCGTGCTCTCGACCGGCCACAACCCCTGGCGCACGTACAAGGCGATCTTCGAAGGCTCCGGGCTCAACTGGTTCTTCCACGTCGGCAGCCACTCGCTCCATGTCCCGTTCACCGGCACGCACGTGTGGTTCTGGTGGGACACGAACACGAATCACACGGCTGCGTACAACCTGACGCAGACCCTGCTGACGACGACGCCGCTCATCCTCACGGGCCTTGCGGTTGCATTCGCTTTCCGTTGCGGCCTGTTCAACATCGGCGGCCAGGGCCAGTACCTCATGGGCACGATCGTCGGCGTCTACATCGGTTCCCGGTTCACCGATATGGCCCATCTGCCGCATGTCCTCTTTGCGCTCACCTGCGCTGCACTCGCCGGCGCGCTCTGGGGTGCGATCGCCGGCTTCCTGAAAGCGACGGTGGGCGCCCACGAGGTGATCACGACGATCATGCTGAACTGGATCGCGTACTGGGGCGGGAGCTACTTATTCGGCCGCGACGGCCCGCTGCAGAACCACTTCAACAAGGCGGTCCCGATCTCGGACGACATCGTCGACAACGCGAAGCTGCCGACGCTATGGGGAAACCCCCATCTGCAGGCGCTGCACATCGGCATCTTCATCG
Source organism: Acidimicrobiaceae bacterium (assembly GCA_041166685.1). Lineage (GTDB taxonomy): Bacteria > Actinomycetota > Acidimicrobiia > Acidimicrobiales > JACDCH01 > DASUCS01. Next base: position 2,420 of record JBEEGD010000546.1, read on the forward strand.
CGCTCGGTTCGCTCATCGCCTTCTACCTCATCCTCAACCGGACGACGCTCGGCTACGAGGTGCGCGCCGTCGGATTCAATCCCGAAGCAGCGCGTTATGGAGGCATCAGCGTCGCGCGCAACTTCATCCTCGCGATGGCGATCTCCGGCCTCTTTGCGGGCCTCGCCGGCGGCATCGACATCCTCGGCTGGCAGTTCCGCCTGGGGGTGCTCGACGTACAAGTGTCGAACATCGGCTTCATCGGAATCGCGGTGGCATTGCTTGGGCGCAACACCGCCGTCGGCGTCGGTCTGGCTGCGCTGCTGTTCGGCGGCTTGCTGACCGGGACGTCGACGCGCAGCCTCGACCCTGAGGTCTTCCCGCCGCAGTTGGCCGGGAACCTCGCCCTGATGATCCAGGCCCTCGTGCTGCTCTTCGTCGGCGCAGACCTCTTGATCCTCTACATCTGGCAGGCGCGGCGGAAGCTGCGACTCCCGCGAACCGCCTCCGCAACGAAAGGCTCCGCATGAATGCGGTGCCCGCACAGCCACCGTGGCTCCCGACGACGCGGCAGGTCGCGACCGGCGGCATCGTGCTCGGCCTGCTCGCGTTCTGGCTGACGATTCCGCCCATCAGCGCGCGCAGCCCTTGGTGGCCGG
>JBEEGD010000547.1:0-2713 GCA_041166685.1 Acidimicrobiaceae bacterium
AGGGTGAGCAGGCTCGCCCAGAGGATCGGGTCGCCGATCACGAAGCCGTGATCGATGTCGAAGGTCACGTGCTTCTTGCTGGTCGAGCTCGCGCCGCTGACGCTGAACTTGTAGAAGTCGGTGTGGCCGTCGCCCGTGCCCTGGAGGGTCAGGTGCGGCCGTGTCAGCGAGTTCGCGATGTCGGAGCTGAAGCTGGAGCTCCACTTGCCGAGGTCGAGATCCTGGGCGCTGAAGATCGCGTCATGCGCCAACGTCGTCTCCTTCAGCACGGAGGTGCCGAAATCGCCGGTGATCGTCACCTGGGAGCCGGTGGTCGTCGTCGACACGCCGGTGATCGGGACGACGAACCCGGTGCCGAGGACGACCAGCGAGCTCGGCTCGATCGCGTGCGTCGAGCCACCCGACTCGAGCACGAGCGCGCTCGGCGCATCGTCGTCGAGGATCTTCGCGTCGATCGGGCCAGGCGCCGAGTTCTCACCGTGCGAGCCGGCGAGGTAGACGAAGTCGATCGCGATCTGCGTGCCGATCGCGACGCTGAGCGTCCAGCGCGCGCCCAAGGCGATCGTGGCCGGCGCGCTGACGGTGAGCGTCAGCGACGACAGGTAGGTCGTGCTGTCCGGCGCGCTCAGGGTGCCGCCGATCATCGACGCGCTGTACGGGCCCTTCTTGCTGTGGACCGCGAGCGTGCCCGCCGTCGGCGTCGCGTCGAACGCCTTGCGCGTGTCGTTGTTGATCAGATCAGCGAGCTTCTGGGTGATCGCGCCGGGGTTGCCCACGTCGGCCGGAGCGGCCTTGTAGGTGTAGGTCGCGCCGTTGAGCGTCACCGTGAAGACCTGGTCGAGCGCCACGCTCGTGATCGTCGCGGTCAGGTCCGCCTCGTACGCCGGCGCCGAGGAGACCAAGCCGAAGCCCGCGCCCGCGAGCGAGGTCGCGGTGGTGTAGCTGAACGCGGCGCCCGTGATCGTCATCTCGCTCGGGCCGCTCAGGGTCGGCGTGAGCTTGCCGCCGTTCGAAGCCTTGATCGCGTTCACGAGGCCCTGCGCCACGTCGGCCGATGTCAGCCCGAGGAGCGCGCCGGTGTCGGAGGTCACGGCGTTGCGGATCCGGCCGAAGTGGACACCCTCGCGCAGCGTGTCGTTCTCCGCCTTGATGTAGATGGTCTGTGCTGTCTTCGCCGCGTTGAACGTAAGCGGCAGGCACGGCTGACCCGCGACGCAGGTCACCCAGGTGGTGCCGTCGAGCGAAAGCTGCGTCTGGCCGTCGTCGACCATGGCCACGAACGTGACTGGCCCGGTCGGCGTCTTGGTGAGCATGACCTGGTACTGGGCCTGCCCCGGCAGCGACGTGGTGCCCGTGCCCGGGTTCTCCGCCACGGTCAGCTGTTCGACCGGCGTGCCGGTCGAGGCGACCGGGAGCAGCACCACGTCCTGCGAATCCTGGTCGTAGACCGTCACCGCGACGCCCGGGACCGCGAGGCCGTCGTAGGCACCGCCGTCGTCGGGGGTCGAGCCCTGGATCACGTCGTGCTGAATGAGCACGCTGCGCGTGCCTTCGGCAAGCGTGTCCTGCGGCGCGAGCACCCAGACCTTCTGCGGGATGAACCAGTTGGTGCGGTTGAAGCTGAGCGCCACGCCCGAGTCGATGAACTGCGGGTTGACGCCGACCGCCGTCGGATCGTTGCCCGCCCACAGAGCCACCGACTTGGCGCCCGCGAGGCGGTCGGACTGCTTCTGGGCGACCGGCGCCGCGGTGATCTGGACCGTCTCCTCTTCCGGAGCGCGGCTGAGGACGATGGTGTAGTAGGCGTAGGCCAGGTTGATCGGGGCATTCGGGCCCTCCATCACGGTCAGCACAGTCGGCTGCGTGATGACCACGCCGGCGGTGTCGTTGTCGGCGATCTGAACCGACAGGCCCTGGACGAAGATGTCGTTGTAGTTCGAGTCCGCGCTCCTGATCAGGTTGTTGATCAGCCCGCTGTGGCCCCCGAGGCTGTTCGAGACGACGGTGATCGGCTCACCGTTGTTGCCGCCGACGTTGAACGAGTCGCTGCCGCGGCCGCCGACGAGCTCGAGGATGACGTCCTCGGCGCTCGAGAGCACGTAGAAGCGATCATCGCCCTCCTGCGCGTCGATCGTGACCTTCTCGATTCCCGCGTAGGTCACGAACAGGCCTGCGCCGAACACGCCCTTGTTCGTGACGACGATGTCGTCGCCGAACTCGGTGCCGACCACCACGAGCGTGTCGAGCCCGTCGCCGCCGTCGATGCGCACCGGCGAGTCGACCGTGTAATTGATGAAGTCGGCGCCCTGGCCGCCGTTGACGTTGGTGAACGGCGCCTTCGGATCGTTCGGGTTGACGCGAACGAACGCGCGGACGCGGAACGTGTCGTCGTCGTTCTCGCCGAACAGGTACAGCTCGGCCAGGTTGCGGTACACCGTGAACACGTCGTTGCCGTCGCCGCCGTAGAGGGCCGCTGGCTTGCTGATGCCGTTCGAGAGCCAGCCGCGGGTGGTCAGCGTCGTCTCGAACTGGTCACGTGACTGCAGGCCGTTGCCCGGGTTCGTGCCGTCGCGGGCCGACTGGTAGACCTGACCGATCTGGAAGTTGTCGTTGCCTTCGTCGCCGTGGACGGTCATCGGCGCGAGCGTGTCGTCGAAGACGAACGTGTCGTCGCCCTTGCCGCCGTAGATCACGATGTTGCCGTTGATCGTGC
>JBEEGD010000548.1:0-2521 GCA_041166685.1 Acidimicrobiaceae bacterium
AGTACTTGCTGGGAGCAGGGATCACCGACGCGAGCACTGCGGCCTGCGACAGGGTCAACTGCGACACCGGCGTGCGGAAGTAGGTCTGCGCGGCCGCGCCGACGCCGTACGCACCCTCACCGAAGTAGATCGTGGACAGGTACTTGTAGAGGATCGTCTGCTTGTCGGAACTTCGTTCGAGCTGGCTGGCGAGAATGGCTTCACGGATCTTGCGCGCGATCGTGCGCTCACCGGTGGTGAACGCGTTCTTCACGTATTGCTGCGTGATGGTCGACCCGCCTTGCACGGCGCTGCGGTTCTGCACGTCGTCCAACAGCGCGCGGATCGTGCTGCCGATGTCGACGCCGCCGTGGTCGAAGAAGTGCTTGTCCTCGGCGGCCACGACCGCGTCCTTCAGCACCTGCGGGATGTCGGCTTGCTCGACCTTGATGTACGTCTCGAAGTGCTTGTACACCGCGATCTCGTTGCCCTCCGTGTCGAGGACGTGATTCACGTCGTATTCCAGGATCGGTTTCGGCTCGGGCAAGGTGGCCGGCAACGGCAGGAAGATCAGCGCGCCGATGATCACCATCACGCACGTGATCGGGGTGACCACGGAGACGATCGCGAACGCGGCGATAGAGCGAAGAGCGCGACCCACTGCTCTCTACGATTCCACGTCGCCGTGGGTTGAACCCCGTCAGGCCCTTTTCTTGCGAGATTCCGCTCGCTTGGCCAGCGTGGCGAGGCGCCGATCCCAGGCCGCTCCGACTTCGTCCATCCACGCGCCGGCGTGCTCGAGCCCGTCGGGCTTCAGCCCGTACCGGACGTCGCGTCCGTGCTTGTCGCTCTCGACCAGGCCGGCACTGCGGAGGGCATCGAGATGCTTCGCGACCGCTTGGCGGCTCACCGGCAGCTGGGCCGCCAACTCTGTGGCCGTGACGGGACCCTCGCGACCCACCAGCGTCAGCACCTCGCGGCGAGTGGGATCGGCCAGCGCCTCGAAGACCGCGCCTGGTCGCCTTTGGTTCATACGCGCACGGCGGCGCGGGTGATGCAGAGCAGCTCGAGGTCGAGCAGTCGATCGTCCCAGTTGGCGCCGATCGGGAGGCGACGCACTCCGCCGGCCACAGACGCACGAAGTGCGGTTTCGGTCACCGTGAGGCGGGTGCCGCCCTCGACTTCTTCGACGACGAACTCGACGTTCGACAGCTCACGGCCCTCGTCCGACCACTCGAAGCCAACGCGGTGGTCGTCCACGATGTTGAGCTCGAAGTCCACCGGCCGGCCCAGCCAAGCGGCCAGCTCGCCGGGATCGGTCAGCAGCTCCCACGCCTCGGCCCTCGAGCAGTCGAGCACTACCTCTTTGGTCACGCGCATGTTCGACATCATAAACGCAACTCGACAGTTGCACATCATCAGGACAATGTGCAACTGTGTGATTGCACATCACCAGGAGGACGAATGCTCATCCCGACCGTCATCGAACAGACCAACCGCGGCGAGCGCGCGTACGACATCTACTCGCGTCTGTTGAAGGAGCGCATCGTGTTCTTCGGAACGGCGCTGGACGACACCGTGGCGAACGTCGTGACCGCCCAGCTCCTGCACCTCGAAGCCGAGGACCCGACCCGCGAGATCCAGCTGTACATCAACTCGCCCGGCGGCGAGATGACGGGCCTGTTCGCCATCTACGACACGATGCAGTTCATCAGTTCGCCGATCAGCACGATCTGCGTCGGTCAGGCCGCGTCCGCGGCGGCGGTGTTGCTGGCGGCGGGGACTCCCGGAAAGCGACTCGCGCTGCCGAACGCGCGGATCCTCATCCACCAACCCCACGGTGGCGCACAGGGCCAGACGACCGACGTCGAACTCGCCGCCAAGGAGATGGTGTTCATGCGTCATCGCATGACGGAGATCCTGGCGGAGCACACCGGGCAGAGCGTCGAGCGAGTGGCAACAGACATCGAGCGCGACCACATCATGCGGGGCGAAGATGCCGTTGCGTACGGCATGATCGACCACGTGATCACCCGTCGCGAGCTGCACCCGGTGGCGGCCATCTCGGCGTAGATAGGTTGTCGCCCGATGGGCGATACGGCGGCGATCCGCGCTGACGCGCTGACCAAGCGTTACGGCCAAGCCCGCGGGATCGAGTCTGTCGACCTGTACGTCGCGACCGGCGAGGTGTTCGGGTTTCTCGGGCCGAACGGCTCCGGCAAGACCACGTTCATCCGCTCGATCCTCGACTTGCTGCATGTCACGTCGGGCACCGCGACCGTGCTCGGGCTCGACAGCCATCGCGACTCGATGGAGATACGTCGCCGAGTCGGCTACCTCCCCGGTGAGCTCGCCCTCTGGCCCGGCGAGACCGTGCGGTCGGTGTTGGGGCATCTCGCTCGGTTGCGGGGCGGCGTGCCGCCAGCGTCGATCGCCGCGCTGGCCGAGCGAGTGGACCTGACGCTCGATCGCAAGATCCGTGATCTGTCGAAGGGAAACCGCCAGAAGATCGGGCTCGTGCAGGCGTTCATGCACGACCCCG
>JBEEGD010000549.1:0-3435 GCA_041166685.1 Acidimicrobiaceae bacterium
GAACCGGAAGGCGGCCGCGACCGCGACCAATGCCTGTGAACGGCAGCGCCATGTCGCCGGTGAAAGCCGACGTGAACGCGACGAAGTTCGCTCGCGCGCTCGTCACCATCTGCGTGATTCCGGGCTCGCCGTTCAGGGTCGGCGCATGGGCGATGTCATCGGCATTGCCCGTGTGCTGGTTCCAGTAGTAGGCATCCGTCGCGGTGTCGTCCGAGTGGACGTAGGTCAGGATCCCGCGGTTGGTGCCGTAGGCGGTGATGCCGCCGTTGCGGTTGTCGCCAGCCGGGGCGAAGTGGACCTTCGGCTGCGCGAACGTGATCAGGTCAGTGCGCTTGGGGCCACCCTTCGGCCCGTACACACGGAGGTAGGTGTCGACCCCCGGGTTGCTGTCCTTGCCGCTCAGCTTCGCCGGGCTCTCGAAGGACACGCCCCAGTTCGGGACCGTCATGTTGTGCAGGCGCTCGGCGTCGGTGACGGTCGGGTTGGAACCCGGGCCGACGATCGACTTCTTGCCGTCGCGAACGAAAGCGACCTGGCTGCCCTGCTCCCACGCGACGGCGCGGCCGTCGAGGGCGTAGTCAGGGTTCGAGCCGGCGCCAAGCACCTTGCTCTTGCCGGTCTTGACCGATGCGTCAAGCACCTTGCCACCGGCGACGAACGCGACTCGGGCGCAGTTACCGCTGATCGACGGATCGGATGCCGGCGCGGAAATGCCGCGTGACACGAGCGTGGTCTTGCCGGAGCGCAGGTCGCGGACGACGATGTCCGTGGTGGTGTCGGAGTCGCCGGCGGCCAGGTTCGACGCGTCCGACTCGAACGCAACGCAGTGCGGCAGCGCGGAGTTGGACCCGTCCAGCGACGGGTTGCGCGACGCGCCATTGGCCTCTGCGCCGCTCGAGGTAACGCTCACACGCTGGAGCGAACCCGAGCCCTTCGGCAGGCTGAGGCCCTGGTGGCCTTTCGGTCGCGACCACAGGAAGATGTCGGTCACCCCGTTGGAGTCACCGCCAACGAGGTTGGAAGCGTCCGACTGGAACGCGGCGTAGCGGGTCTTGCGGTTGTCGCCCGAGACAGCCGGCGCACTCGAGGCGCCGTTGGCCACGCCGCCACTCGGGGTAACCGAGATGTTCAGCGGATAGGTGCCGAACATCCCTCCCGCGGAGGCGACGCCAGGCAAGGCGAGGGCAAAGATCGTGGTTATCAGGACAGCACTTGAGCGAGTCACCCTTTTGGTATCGACCATCCCACAAAAGCCTTGACCCCCTCGTGGCTAGAGTGCGTCGCGGATGGCGGAAGAACGGCTCTGGGCCCCATGGAGGCTGGAATACATCCGCGGTCCCAAGGCCGACGAGTGCATCTTCTGCCGCGCGATCGAGTCGGATGACGACGAGCACTACGGGGTCGTCCACCGTGGCGAACGCTGCTTCGTGATCCTCAACACCTACCCCTACAACAACGGTCACGTGATGGTCGCGCCATACGCCCATCAGCCCACGATCGAGCCGCTCGACGACCCGACGCTGCTGGAGATGATGCAGCTGGTCAAGCGCTCGATCACCGCCCTGCGCGAGATCTACGGTCCGGAGGGCTTCAACATCGGGATCAACCAGGGCAGCGCCGCCGGCGCCGGGATCGAGGAGCACGTCCATCAGCACGTCGTCCCACGCTGGGGCGGTGACACCAACTTCATGCCGGTCATCGGCGACGTGCGCGTGCTGCCCCAGTCGCTGGCCGATTCCTGGAACGAGCTGAGGAGAGTCTTTTGATCGACGCATCCATCTTCAAGGCCTATGACGTCCGGGGGATCTACCCGGACCAGATGGACGAGCAGGTCGCCTACCGGCTCGGTCGCGGCTTCGCCCGCGTTATCTCAGAGCTCGAGGGCACGCCGGTCGACAAGCTGCGCCTGGGTCTCGGCCGCGACATGCGTCTCTCGGCGCCCGGGATGGCTCACGAGTACGCCCACGGGATGCTCGACGAGGGCGCCCACGTGATCGACGTCGGCCAGGTCGGCACCGAGCAGCTCTACTACCTGGTCGGAAGCCGTGAGCTCGACGGCGGCAACGGCATGGCGGGGCCGATGGACGGTCCGGTGCTCGACGAGCTGCCGATCGAGCAGGTCGCCACCTACTGGACGCCGGACGGCAACTTCCCCGACCACGAGCCGAACCCGCTGCTGCCTGAGAACCGCACCTTCATCATCAAGAAGGTGCTCTCGGAGGGCGCCGAGCTGGGCATCGCGTGGGACGGTGACGCCGACCGCTGCTTCTTCATCGACGACACCGGCAAGTTCGTCGACGGTGACTTCCTGACGGCGCTGCTCGCCGAGTCGATCCTGGCCAAGGACCCCGGCGCCTTGATCCTCTACGACGTGCGCGCGTCGCGAGCGGTGCGCGACACCGTCGAGCGGGCCGGTGGCCGCGCCGACGTGAACCGCGTCGGCCACGCGTTCTTCAAGACCCGCATGCGCCAGGACGGCGCGGCGTTCGGCGGCGAGGTGTCAGGGCACTACTACTTCCGCGACTTCTACTGTGCCGACTCCGGCACGCTGCCGGCGCTGCTCATCCTCGAGCTGCTCTCGGTCAAGGGCAAGCGCCTGTCCGAGCTGCTCGCCCCCTACCGCGACAACTACTTCATCTCCGGCGAGATCAACTCCGAGGTCCATGATCAGGACGCGAAGATGAACGAGCTGGCCGAGCGCTACTCGGACGGCCACGTGAGCTGGCTCGACGGGGTCTCGGTCGACTTCGACGACTGGCACTTCAACGTCCGGCCCTCGAACACCGAGCCGCTGCTGCGCCTCAACCTCGAATCGCTTGTCTCCCCCGATGACATGGAGGCGAAGCGCGACGAGGTGCTGGACCTGATCCGCTCTTGAGCTTCGAAGCCGCAGCCAGCGCCGGGATCCATCGACTGGCGATCCCGACGCCGTTCGCGGTCGGGCGCGTCAACACCTACGTCATCGAGGACGACCCGCTCACGCTGGTCGACTCGGGGCCGAACTCCGGACGCGCACTCGACGAGCTGCAGCAGCGGCTGCACGACCGCGGCCACTCGATCGACGACATCAAGCTGATCCTCGTGACGCATCAGCACATCGACCACATCGGCCTGGTGGAGATCGTGAGGGCGCACTCCAAGGCCGAGGTCGCGGCTATTGAGCAGGCGGTGCCGTATGTCGAGAACTATTCCTCCGCGGCCGCCGACGACGACGCGTTCGCGATGGACCTGATGGTGCGCCACGGCATTCCCGAGGAGGTGGCGCGTGCGCTTGGGTCCGTCTCGGCGGCCTTCCGCGGCTGGGGTGCGAAGGCAAAGATCACCCGCCGGCTGCACGACGGCGACACGATCGACTTCGCCAATCGCTCGCTGAAGGTCCATTTTCGTCCCGGCCACTCCCCCACCGACACCGTCTTCGAGGACGCCGAGCGCAAG
>JBEEGD010000550.1:0-11821 GCA_041166685.1 Acidimicrobiaceae bacterium
GCTCATGTGGACGATCGAGAAGGACCCTCTGCTCCGATCGACGATCACGTCGGTGTCCGTCCTCGATCAGTCCCCGGACCGTGACCGCCTGATCGACAGCCTCGACCGCGCCACTCGCCTCGTGCCCCGTCTACGGCAACGGGTCGTGTCGAACTCGATGTCGATTGCGCCGCCGCGCTGGGAGTTCGATCCCAACTTTGACCTGAACTACCACCTTCGGTGGATGAAGGCCCCGGGTGGCGGCGCCCTGCGCGACCTCCTCGATGTCGCGCAACCGATCGCGATGCAGGGTTTCGACCGAGCCAGGCCGCTGTGGGAGTTCACGGTGATCGACGGTCTGGCCGACGGGCGCGCCGGCCTCATCATCAAGGTGCACCATGCCATCACCGATGGGGTCGGCGCCGTGAAGATTGCCATGCATCTCTTCGACCTCGAGCGGGAGGTGCCGCTCGATCGAGGACCGATGCCTGACGAGCCCGAGATCCACGTCATGAACCAGTTCGAGCGAATGCGCGACGCCGCGGACCACGAACGTCGTCGTCAACTCGGGATCGCGCGACGTTCAGCGGCGAGGCTCACGTCCTCGGCCACGGCGGTGGTTGCCGACGCGCCAGGCACCGCGCGTCGGCTCGGCGCGACCCTCGCGTCCGTCGGTCGGATGCTCGCTCCCGCCACCACGCCACTGAGCCCGATCATGACGGGACGGTCGTTGAGCGTGCGCTTCGACACGATCACGGTCCCGCTGGCCGAACTGAAGGCGCCCGCCAAGAAGGCCGACGGCAAGCTCAACGACGCCTTCGTGGCGGCGATCACCGGCGGACTTCGTCGGTACCACGAGAAACACGGGGCCGACGTCGACGCGCTGCGGATGACGATGCCGATCAACATCCGTACCGCCGAGACGGCGGATCTCGCGGGCAACCAATTCGCCCCTGCTCGCTTCGCCGTTCCGCTGAACATCGACGATCCAGTCGAGCGGATGCGCGCGACGCGCGATCTCGTCGCGCGACAGCGAGGCGAGCCCGCGCTCGCCCTCGCGGAGCCGCTGGCCGGGATCCTCTATCGCCTTCCGACGTCGGTGACCACGGGCGTGTTCGGTTCGTTGCTGCGCGGCATCGATTTCGTCACGAGCAACGTGCCCGGCGTCCCCATTCCGGTGTTCTTCGGTGGCGCTCGCATGGAGGCGCAGTTCGCGTTCGGTCCGATGAGCGGCGCGGCCACCAACATCACGCTGCTCAGCTACCTCGACGAGGTGCAGATCGCCATCAACAGCGATCCGGCCGCCATTCCTGACCCCGCCGTTTTTGTCAACTGTCTGCTCGAAGGTCTCGACGAGATCCGAAAGGTGGGGTGACGAGTGGCTCGCACTGTCCGACGCGTGGTCACAGGCCGCAACGCTGACGGGAAGTCCGTGTTCGTGTCCGACGACGATGTCGACGCGACCACGATCGCCCTCAGCCCCGGTTCCGAATTCCACCAGCTGTGGGGTGGCGACGCGGTCCCCTCGCTGCCGATCGACGGAACCGAGCCGGCGCACTCGGGGTACTTTCCACCGCCCGGCGGTTTCCGCTTCAACTTCTTCACGGTGCCGCCGGCGGGCACCGCGTTCCCGCCTGATCTCGACATCGCTGCGGCGCTCGTCGAGATGGAGGAGAAGTTGCCGGGGATGGGAGCCCACATGGAGCCCGACGATCCCGGCATGCACACCACCGACACGATCGACTTCGAGGTCGTGCTGTCCGGTCAGATCATCTGCGAGCTCGACGATGGGGCCGAAGTGACCCTGAACCCTGGCGACACGTTCGTGCAGAACGGCACGCGCCATCGGTGGCGGAACCCGGGAAGCGAGCCCGCAGTGCTGTTCGTCGCGTTACTCGGCGCAGAGCAAGGTGATCGACCCCCATTAGCCTGACGACATGTTGTCGGCCGACGTCGCCGTAGTCGGTGGCGGGCCGGCGGGTGCCGCCGCCGCGATCACGCTCGCGCGCGACGGTCGCGACGTCGTCCTCGTCGACAAGGCTCGGTTCCCGCGCGACAAGTGCTGCGGTGACGGTCTCACCGCTGGCGCCCTGCGGCTGCTCGAGGACCTCGGACTCGACCCCGCTTCGGTCGATTCGTGGCATCCGGTGTCCGATGTCGTGGTGCGCTCTCCGTCCGGCCATCAGGTTGTCTTTCCTCTCCCACGGGAGCGGGGGCTCTACGCCACGGTCGCTCGTCGGGTCGATCTCGACAGCGCGCTTGTCGACGTTGCTCGCAGTGCCGGCGTCAAGGTGCTCGACGGACACGCCCTGGCCGCGGCCCGCAACGAGACCGACCGCGTCGTGCTGGACGTTGACGGCATCGGCACCGTGCATGCCCGTTACGCCGTGGGTGCCGACGGCATGTGGTCTCCGCTGCGCAAGGCGCTCGGCGCCAGCAGCCCTGGGTACCTGGGAGAGTGGCACGCGTTCCGGCAGTACTTCACCGATGTGTCGCCCGCGGCCGGCCGCGAGCTGTTCGTGTGGTTCGAGCCCGACCTGCTGCCCGGATACGCGTGGTCGTTTCCGCTGCCCAACGGCCGCGCCAACGTCGGCTTCGGCATTCAGCGCGGCGGCAAGGTTGCTCGCGTGCAGGACATGAAGCAGCTGTGGCCCGAGGTGCTTGCCCGTCCGCATGTGCGCGAGGTGTTGGGCGAATCGGCGCACGCCGAGTCACCCCACAAGGCCTGGCCGATTCCCGCGCGCGTCGATGCGGTGCAGCTCACCGCCGGGCGAGCGCTCTTCGTGGGCGACGCAGCATGCGCGACGGACCCGATGACCGGCGAGGGCATCGGCCAAGCGCTGTTGACGGGAATCCTCGCGGCGAGCGCCATCACGCGGCACGGGATGTCCGATGATGCCGATGTGCGCGCCAACTACACGTCGGCCGTCCACGATCACCTCGACGCCGACCACCGAATGTCGACGCTGCTGATACGGGCGCTGCGCCATCGCAAGGGTGCTCGAGCCGCGGTGAGAATCGCGGGTGCATCGGCGTGGACCCGTCGCAACTTCGCCCGATGGCTCTTCGAGGACTACCCGCGTGGGCTGATCACCACGCCGTCCCGATGGCATTCCGGAATGTTCACCGGACCCGGCGCGTATCGCTGACCGCTGTTCACGTGCGCGATACGTGGGTGAAACCTGAGGCTCCTACCGTCTCAGTTGTGGCACGCGGCGGTGCCGGCGAGACCCCGCACCCCAACCCCCCGGGGTGCGGGGTTCCGCCCCTCTCCCGCCCCTCTCCCGCCCAAATCCCACTCAGACCTACACAAAAGTGTGTAGGTCTGAGTGGGATTTGCCGTTAGGCGGTCCAGGTCTTGAGTTTGTCGACGACTTCGGTGGGGTTTTCCGCGAAGGGCGTGACGCTCAGGACGGTGACGCCGGCTTCCTTGTACGCCGCGATGCGGTCCTTGATGTAGCCCTCGGAGCCGCACAGCGACGTCTTCTCGAGCAACTCGGCCGGAACCTTGGCCGCCGCTTCCTGCTTGTTGCCGGCGAGGTACAGATCCTGGATCTCGGCGGCCTCTTGCTCGTAGCCGTACCGCGTGACCAGCGCGTTGTAGAAGTTCTGGCCTTTCGCACCCATCCCACCGATGTAGAGCGCCGCCATCCCGCGTCCCATGTCGCGCATCGCCTTCGCCTGCGCCTCGTCGTCGGTGATGCACACGATGCCACCGGCGGCAATGTCCAGCGGCCCGAGCTCGGGCGAGCGCTTCGCTTGCCCAGCCGCGAGTGCGTCGCCGAACACGTCGTTGGCCTTCTCCGGCACGAAGAACACGGGCAGCCACCCGTCGGCGATCTCCGCGGTCAACGCCACGTTCTTCTGACCGAGCGACGCGATGTAGATCGGGATGCGCGACCGTACCGGCCGCCCGATGATCTTCAGCGCCCTCCCGAGCCCTGTGCCCTGACCTTCCGGTACCGGGATCGGGTACATCGGACCTTCGTTGGTCAGTGGCGCCTCGCGGGCCCACACCTTGCGACAGATCGACACGATCTCCCGGGTGCGAGCGAGCGGCTTGTCGTACACGACTCCGTGGAAACCTTCGATCACCTGCGGCCCTGACGCGCCGAGGCCGAGCACGCACCGTCCACCCGACAGCGCATCCACGCCCGCTGCCGTCATCGCGAGCAGCGTCGGCGTGCGCGTGTAGAGCGGCAGGATTCCCGAACCGATCTGCACTCGCTCGGTCTTGGCCGCGAGGTAGCCCATGAAGCTCACCCCGTCGTAGCCGTAGGCCTCGGCCACCCATGCGATGTCGAGCCCGGCTTTCTCCAGCTCAACCACCTGTCGGGCGGACTCTTCGAATCCGCCGGCGTAGCTGATCGGCATCGAAATTTGCATCGTCATACCCCCAAGTACTCGCGCCGTTCCTTGCTGCGCTCGATCAGGTGTGCGGGAACCGGTACGCCGTTGACCATGACCGACTCACCGGCGGCGGCTGCGGGCGCCGGAGCGTCGCCACCGTTCGCCTTCGCGCTCGCCGGCGCTTCGTCCTCGCCGAGTTCCCGCCGGCGTACGAGCGCAGCCCATTCGCCCGGCCGGGCGAGCTTGCTGCGGTCGATCGTCCCCCGCACCACGCCGTTGTCGAACCTCACCCAGTAGCGAATCCACGTCAGGCCCTCGGGCAGGATGACCTTTCCGGTCGTACCTTCGGGGATTCCGGGCATCGCGCTGGTGGCAACGACGCGCTCCTTCGGCTTCAAAAGCTCGTCGGTGGATTCCTTTCTCGGCATGGAAACGGCACAGTAGTGGGGTGCCAGGGAACGCCCCCAACGCGCCGATCCTGATCTTCGACGGTGACTGCAGCTTCTGCACCACGTCGGCGGCGTGGATCGAGCAGCGGGTCCCCGACGATGTGCGGGTCGAGCCGTGGCAACGCCTCGACCTCGATGCAATCGGCCTGACCGAAGGCGACGTGACCACCGCGGCGTACTGGGTCGACGAGCACGGCAAGACGTATCGGGGGCATCGTTCGATCGCGAAGGCGTTGATGGCCGCCGGCGGCGGTTGGAAACCCGTTGGCGTGCTCATGCTCGTGCCGCCCTTCTCCTGGCTGGCAGCGGTCGCCTACCTCCTCATCGCCAAGAACCGCCACCGCCTCCCCGGCGGCACTCCAGCCTGCAAGCTGTGATCCCGTGAGGATGGCCTAGTTCGCGCTGAGGTCGAGGTCGTGCGGGAGACCGAGCACGCGCTCCCCGATGATGTTGCGTTGCACCTCGCCCGTGCCGCCACCGATGGTGAGCGCGGGACTGAACAGGAAGCCGTAGTACCACATGTCCGCAGGCGCGCCGAGGGGCCCTGACGTCGAGATCATCCCCGCGGTGCCGCACAACTCGAGCGCGACGCGCATGATGCGCTGGCCGTGCTCGTCGGCCATCACCTTGCGGATCGATGCCTCCGCACCTGGCGGTTCGCCCCGGATTCGTGCGGACACCGTTCGCAACCGAATCAGGTCGAGCACCTTCTCTTCGATGTACAGCTGCGCGAGCTCCTGCCGCACGACGGGATCCTCGACACCACCCCTCGACCGAACGACGTCGAGCAGATCGCTGGCGGTCGGACCTCTCCCCCACAACGCGCCACCGCTCGACAGCGACACGCGCTCGTTGCCCAGCGTGACCTTGGCGAGCGACCAGCCCTCGTTCTCGTCGCCGACGAGGTTCTCGGCCGGTATCCGTACGTCGGTGAAGAAGACCTCGTTGAACATGTGCACGCCGGTCATCTCGACAATCGGCCGGACCTCGATGCCCGGGGTGTTCATAGGACAGATGAAGTACGAGATTCCCTTGTGCTTCGTGGCACTCGGATCGGTGCGGGCAATGAGAATTCCGAACTTCGACACGTGCGCGCCGGACGTCCAGATCTTCTGACCGTTGACGACGTACTCGTCACCATCGCGTTCGGCGCGAGTCCGCAATCCGGCAAGATCGCTGCCGGCCTCCGGTTCGCTGAAGAGCTGGCACCACACTTCCTCACCGGCGAGCAACGGCAGCAGGTAACGCTCCTTCTGCGCATCGGTGCCTGCGTGCAGCATGGTGGGACCGGCCCAACCGATGCCGATGATGTTCTCCGGACGGCGCACGCCCGCGCGCCGGAGCTCATCGTCGATCACGATCTGATGCACCGGATCGGCGTCGAGGCCATAGGGCTTCGGCCAATGCGGCGCCACGTACCCCGCCTCTGCGAGCTGGCGACCTGATGGCCGCGGGTGGGCCTTCAGCCAGGCGCGGATCTCGACCCGATTGGGGTCGTTCTCGGCCGGCAGATCGAAGTCCATCGGCCGGTGACGGTACCTTGCGGGTCAGCAATGAGGGGAATGCTCACTGCCGCATTGATCGCGGCCGTTGTTGTTGTCGTCGCCGCGCCAGCGCGCGCCGCGCCGAGCGCCCCGATGTCCGCCTGCGGGCAGGGCTCATGGGTCGCCGGCACCGTCGACATCTGTGATGGCGAACTCGTGTACCGCGATTACGTCTACGACAACTTCGGCGCGCGCCCGCAGGTGCCAGGACTCACGCTCCCTCAAATCGTTCAGGGATTGGGGTTTCAGTCGCTTCCGAACTTCGATGCCTACGGCGGGCTGCCGCCGGCCGGCGGGCAAAAGGACCAAGACCAGACCGACCTCGTCGCCCTGCGCGTCCGCGTGATCGGCGGACAGGTCCGGGTGTCCGCAGAGCTCAACGCGATGACCGTGCCGAACGCGGCGAGGCTTGCCATCGCCGTCGACACCGACAACAACGTGGCAACCGGCGGCGGTGTGTGGCCCGGCATCGCGACATCGTCAGCGGGCTGGGACGAGGAACACGTCTTCGACACCGGCGACCCCAGCACGAACCTCATCGAGGGACAGTTCGCGCAGCCACCGGGTTCCGTATGGAAGCTGTGGGCGGTGCTGGCCAAACCCGACGGCACACCGATGAACGTCGCGTTCCGCGGTGTCGACGAGACGGGCTGGTGGTGGGAGGACACGCAGGCCGACGCGCTCGCGGCGGGTGACATCACCGCGATGGCAACCACCGTCGACATCGGCGACCTCACCAGCGGAGCGACGAAGCGAGCGGTCCTGCCCCCGGGCGCCAAGCGAGAACGCGTCTACATCAGCCAGTACACGCTGGGCGCAGGCGAGGGCATCGACGACAACGGTGTGCCAGGCCCGGGATTCACGCCTGGGAGCCCAGGCGAGCGCATCAGCCAGGCGTTCACGATGATCGGCAAGTATCAGCCCTACGGCTTCTACGAACCAACGAAGGCGGGGCCGCACGGCCTACAAATCGCGCTACACGGGCTCGCCGAGAACCACGCTGCCCGCCTGTACCTGCCTGGCACCAACGGCAACTTCGTGAAACGGCTCGGCGAGGACCAGAACCGCGTCGTCGCGACACCTCTCGGACGCGGCTGGAAGGGCTGGTACTCGAACTACGCCGAGCGCGACGTGTTTGACGTGCTCGCCGACGTCGAAGCCAACTATCCGGTCGACACCGACCATGTCGTGATGAGCGGGTACTCCATGGGTGGCTTCGGCGCAATGCGGATCGCCGCGCTGCACCCTGATGTCTTCGCCGGCGTGGTGAACTGGGTCGGATTCACCGGCGACGTCTTCAACGGCACGCCGCTCGGAGGAGTGTTCTTCGGCAACGGCAGCGGCGGAGGCGCTGATGTCAACGCGATCGACCTGCTGGGGTCGCTGCGTCATGTTCCGATGGTGGCGCTGTACAGCGGGGAGGACGAGCTCGTGCACGTAACCAGCGCGCTCGAGCTGCGCCGGCGGTTGAGCGACCAGCACACGCCCTCGGTCTTCTACTTGCATCCCGCAGCCGACCATCTCACGTTCGCGCTGTTCGATGACTGGTCGAAGGAGTCGAACGCATCGGCGAGCGCCGTACTCACGCACGACCCCGCGCACGTCACGTTCATCACTGACTCGCGGTTCTACGAGCCCGACCTCGGGCTCGTGCCCGATCGGGCGTACTGGGTGTCGGCCATCGTTCCTGCGGCGCCGGGATACGCGACCGTCGACGCCGTGTCACTCGGCTGCAACGGTGCTGACGAACCCAACACCGCGGATGTCCCGGGAGCGGGAATCGATCCGGTGCCCTGGGAGTCGAACGAGGTCCAGGTCACTGGATTCACCCATCGGAACGCCGCCAATCGGCTCGAGCTGACGTTGACCAACGTCTCGTCGCTCCACGTCGACTTGGAGCGAGCATGTCTGACCGACGCAAACCTCGACGTCCACGTCACCGGCGATCAACCGGTGACGATCACCTTCTCGAACGGGGACAGCCGCACGTTCCAGCCGGAGGTATTGCCTCGCACAGGCGGTCCGACTCCCCCGCTGGCGCCGTTGCTTCTCGCGATCGCGATCGGAATCCGTATGGTTCGACGACCGAGACTGCGCCGCCTTCACCGCTGATCCCTTACGATCCGGCCGTGCCAAACGGGTGGAACTTCGCAGATGTCTACGAGATCGTGGCCGAGCAGATCCCCGATGCCCCATGCCAAGTACAAGGCGATCGGCGTATCTCGTGGGCTGACTTCGATCGGCGGGCTGACGGCATCGCCAAAGTGCTCCTGGACAACGGCGCACAACGGCAGGACAAGCTGGCTCACTACCTGTACAACTGCCCCGAGTACATGGAGACCACGTTCGCCACGTTCAAGGCGGGCATGGCGCCGGTCAACACCAACTATCGCTACGCCGAAGACGAGCTCGTCTACCTCTGGGACAACGCCGATGCGGTCGCGGTCGTATTCCATGGCTGCTTCACCGAGCAGTGCGACCGTGTGCGTGATCGCGTCTCGAAGGTCCGCACCTGGCTGTGGGTCGACGACGGCAGCGGCGCCTGTCCCGACTGGGCCACGGCGTACGAAGATGCTGCCGCGTCTGCGAGCGGGCGCACCGTTCCCGCCCATGGTCGCGACGGCGAGGACCTGCTGCTCCTCTACACCGGCGGCACGACCGGGATGCCCAAGGGCGTGATGTGGCGACAGCACGATCTGTTCTTCACGCTCAACCCGTCCAGTGGTCTGAACTACGGCAAGGACCGAGATCTCGACAAGGTGCGCGAGATGTGCGTGCAACCCGGACCGATCGTGATCCCCGCGGCACCGCTCATGCACGGCACCGGCATGTTCACCTCCCTCGCGGCGATGACCGCAGGCGGAAGCATCGTGACCCTCGAGAACCGGTCGTTCGAGGCGACGGAGCTCCTCGACACCATCGAACGCGAAGGTGTGTTCGCGTTGGCGTGGGTCGGCGACGCCTTCGCGAAGCCGGTGTTGCGCGCCCTCGATGATCAGCCGGGCAAGTGGGACATCAGCACGCTGCGGCTGATCACCTCGTCCGGCGTCATGTGGAGCGAGGAGACCAAGCACGGCCTCTTGCGCCACCACGGCGGCATGATGTTGGCCGACGCCTTCTCGTCCTCCGAGGCGTTGGGGATGGGCCAGTCGGTCTCGACCGCCGGCGGTACCTCCACCACCGCGAAGTTCGCGTTGGGAGAAAATGCCCGGGTGCTCACCGACGACGGTCGCGATGTCGTGCCAGGCTCGGGTGAGGTCGGGCGCGTCGCCGTCAAGGGGGTGACCCCGGTCGGCTACTACAAAGACGACGAGAAATCAGCGCATACCTTCGTCGAGATCGACGGGGCCCGCTACTCGATCCCCGGCGACTACGCGACCGTCGAAGCCGACGGTTCACTGACGTTGCTCGGGCGCGGATCGGTGTGCATCAACACCGGCGGCGAGAAGGTCTTTCCGGAAGAAGTCGAGGAAGTCCTGAAGCTGCACCCGGACATTCGCGACGCGGTGGCGGTTGGCGTCCCCGACGACAAGTTCGGTGAGGCGATCACCGCGGTCGTCGAGCCGGTACCGGGCAGCGCGCTGCACGAGCGCGACGTGATCGCGCACGTGAAGGGCAAACTGGCCGCGTACAAGGCGCCGAAGCGCGTCGTCGTCGTCGACTCCATTCAACGGGCGCCCAATGGCAAGGTCGACTACCAGGGCGTTCGTGAGCGCGCGTTGGAGGCGCTCGGTCTGTCGTGACCCAGGAGCCCTCAGGTCGTCCGCCGCTTCTCGGGTTGCTGGCTGCGCTGGTGGTGCTCGTGGGAGGGATCGCCGCCGCGCTGACGCGCGACAACACCATGGGCGCGCGCACCGCTCCGGGAGTCGCGTCGACGAGCCGACCGGTGCCGATGACCTTGGCGTCGACCACCCGCCCCACCCTGAACACGCTGCCTCCAACGCTGTCCTCGACCACAAGCACGACGGTCAAGCCCGCCGTTCCCACGCCGGAAGCGGCGGCGAACGGCCTGTGGGCCGCGTACACCGCTGCGAACCGCGGCGCGGCTGCTCGATTCGCGAGCGCCGAGGTGATCGATCTCTTGTTCTCGACCCCCTTCTCGGGCGAGGAGGGAACCTTTCAGGGATGTCGTCAGCAGAGTCAGGGCGTGTTCGACTGCCAGTACTCGCAGCCATCAGCGCACTACACGATGACCGCTCAGTCGGACGCTGAGGGAAGCTTCAAGATCGTCGGCCTCGAGATCAGCTCGGCGGACACCACGACCACTCCGAGTTCTTCCACCTAGCGGTCGTTTCGATCCTTTCCGACAGCGCGCGTTACGGTGCGCGCCATGGCAGATCTGGGATTTGACGGAAAGGTCGCGATCATCACCGGAGCTGGTGGAGGTCTCGGCCGGTCACATGCACTCGAACTGGCGAAGCGCGGCGCCCTGATCGTGGTCAACGACCTCGGAGGCTCCGTCGATGGTGGCGGCGGCTCGCACACCGCGGCGCAGAAGGTCGTCGACGAGATCAAGGCTGCCGGCGGCGAGGCCGTCGCCAACTACGACAGCGTCGCGACGCCAGAGGGCGGAGAGTCGATCGTGCAGACGGCGCTCGACTCCTTCGGGCGCGTCGACATCATCATCAACAACGCCGGCATCCTCCGCGACGCCTCGTTCAAGAACATGACGAAGGACATGCTCGAGCCGATCATCGACGTCCACCTCAAGGGCGCCTTCTACGTGACGCGTCCGGCCTGGCAGCTCATGCGCGACCAGGGCTACGGCCGCATCGTCAACACGTCCTCCGGCGCCGGTGTGTTCGGGAACTTCGGTCAGACCAACTACGGCGCCGCGAAAATGGGGCTCGTCGGCTTCACGCGTGTGTTGGCGGTCGAAGGAGCCAAGAACAACATCAAGGCCAATGCCATCGCTCCTGTCGCGAAGACGCGCATGACGGAGGAGCTGCTCGGCCCGGTAGCGGACAAGCTCGCTCCCGAGTTCGTCACGCCGGTCGTCACCTACCTCGTGCACGAGAGCTGTCCGGTCTCGGGCGAGGTGTACTCCGTCGGGGGCGGACGGGTTGCGCGTGTCTTCATCGGCGTCACTCCCGGCTACACCGATCCTGAGCTCACCCCCGAGTCGGTACGCGATCACTTCGACCAGATCCGCGACGAGACGGACTACGCCGTTCCCGCGAATCTCAACGAGGAGATGGGCCTCGCCCTGAAGGCGTTGTCGTAAGGAGCGTTTTTCGTGGACATTCCTCGGTTCGGCGGCACGGCCGCCGCTGATGCCGTCGCGGAGGCGATGCTCGAGCACGGTGCCGCGATCATCGAGCACCTCCTGCCGGACGACGTGTGCGACCGGCTTCGCGACGAACTCGCACCCTGGATCGACTCGACACCGCCAGGCGCCGATGAGTTCAGCGGCCTCGAGACCCGGCGAACGGGCGCCCTGCTGGCTCGATCGGAGACGAGTCGCGACCTGATCGCGCATCCGCTCGTGCTCGCGACGGT
>JBEEGD010000551.1:0-9953 GCA_041166685.1 Acidimicrobiaceae bacterium
GACGCGCGGTCCCAGCACCGACGGCACCACCTGCAAGACGAAGTCGCCGAAGGCGGCGACATCGGACGTGAGGACGACTTCCTTCACGTTGGCTTCGCTCTGGATGAGATCGGCAAAGGTTCGTAACGAGTCCGCGTTGGGCGCCGCCACGGTGAGGCGGGCGAGCGGCTGGCGATTCGGGACGCCTTTCGCCTTGCGGATCGACGATGCCGCGGAGCACACCTCTCGGGTCGCGTCCATCGCGGCCACGAGTTCGGGATCGACGTCCACCGGAAGCTCATCCGACGTGGGCCAGCGCTCGAGGTGGACCGACTCGGTGCCCGCGAGATCGCGGTACACCGCGTCCGCCGTGAGCGGTAAGAGCGGTGCGGCGACCCGGCAGAGGACGGCCAAGACAGTGTGCAGTGTGTTGATCGCGTCGGGGTCACCCGTCCAGAACCGGTCACGACTCCGACGGATGTACCAGTTGTTGAGCGAATCGAGGAACCCGAGGACCGACGTGCATGCGCCTGAAAGGTCGTACACCTCCAGTTTCGCGGTCACGTCGTCGGCCAGTTGTCGAGCCTTCGCGAGCGCGTAGCGATCGAGGACGTGCTCGGCGCTCCTGATCGACGTGCCCTTCACCTCAGCGGCGTTCGCGTACAACGACAGGAAGTACCACGCGTTCCAGATCGGCATCAGCACCTGGCGCACGGATTCGTCCATCGTCCGGCGATCGACGGCGATGTCGCCGCCCCGGAGGACCGCCGACGACAGCATCGCCCAACGCATTGCGTCGGAGCCGGCCGAGTCGAAGACCTCTGTCGGATCGGGGTAGTTGCGCAAGCGCTTGGACAACTTCTGGCCGTCGTCGCCGAGTAGCACGCCGTGCACGACGCACCTGGAGAACGCCGGCTTGTCGAACAACGCGGTTGCCAGCACATGCAGCGTGTAGAACCACCCGCGCGTCTGACCGATGTACTCGACGATGAAATCGCCGGGGAAGTGCGACTTGAACCACTCGTTGTTCTCGAATGGGTAGTGCACCTGGGCAAACGGCATCGACCCTGATTCGAACCAGCAGTCGAGTACGTCGGGAATGCGACGCATCATCGATGTGCCGGTCGGATCGTCGGGGTTCGGCCGGACGAGCTCATCGATCATCGGCCGATGCAGATCCGTCGGCCGCACGCCGAAGTCACGCTCCAGTTCGTCGAGGCTGCCGTACACATCGATGCGGGGATACGCGGGGTCGTCGCTCTTCCAGATCGGCAGGGGAGAGCCCCAGAAGCGGTTGCGGCTGATCGACCAGTCACGCGCGCCCTCGAGCCACTTGCCGAACGATCCGTCGCGCACGTGCTCTGGCACCCACGTGATGTCCTGGTTGAGCTCGAGCATGCGGTCCTTGATGGCAGTGACCTTCACGAACCAGCTCGACACCGCCTTGTAGATCAACGGGGTGTCCGTGCGCCAGCAGTGCGGGTAGCTGTGCAGGTAGCTGTCGTGGCGCACGACGACGCCCCGGTCCTTCAGATCGCGCACGATGTCGCCATTCGCGCTGAACACCTGCGTGCCGGCGTAGTCCGGCACCTCGGCCGTGAAGCAGCCCTTCTCGTCGACGGGCACGACGACCGGGATCCCCGCGGCTTCACAGACGCGCTGGTCGTCCTCGCCGAAGCCAGGCGCCATGTGCACCACGCCCGTGCCGTCCTCGGTGGTGACGAAGTCGCCGGAGAGGATCACGAACGCGTTCGGTGTGTCCGCGAAGTACGGGAACATCGGCGTGTAGTGGCGGCCGACGAGGTCGCGGCCCTTCACCGTCCCGGTGTGCTCGGCCTCGGCGAGCTCGCGTTCGTAGGCGTCGACCCGTGACTCGGCCAGTACGTACTGATGGCCGTCGGCCTCGGTGAAGACCGCGTAGTCGATGTCGGGGCCAACCGCGATCGCCAGGTTGGACGGCAGCGTCCACGGTGTGGTCGTCCACACGAGGAGGCGCGTTCCGTCGTCGAGCTCGAACCAAACAGTGACGGCGGGGTCCTGGCGGTCGCGGTAGGCGTCATCCATCCGCGTTTCGAAGTTGGAGAGGGGCGTCTCGCACTCCCAGCAGTACGGCAGCACTCGGTAGCCCTCGTACAGAAGGCCCTTGTCGTAGAGCTGCTGCTGGGCCCACATGACCGACTCCATGAAGGAGAGGTCCATCGTCTTGTAGTCGTTGTCCATGTCGACCCAGCGAGCCTGGCGGTTGACGGACTCACGCCACGCATCGGCCGTGGTGCCCACGATCGACCGGCAGTACTCGTTGAATCGATCGACCCCGTACTCCTCAATCGCACGCCGGCCCGAGACGCCGAGCTCCTTCTCCGCCTGCATCTCGATGGGGAGGCCGTGGCAGTCCCATCCGAACCGGCGCTCGACGCGCTGGCCGCGCATCGTGCGGTAACGAGGCACCGCGTCCTTCACGAACCCCGTGAGGAGGTGGCCGTAGTGGATCGGTCCGTTGGCGAACGGAGGGCCGTCGTAGAACACGTACTCGTCGTCGGCAGGCCGTTGCTCCACCGAGCGCTCAAAAGTGCGTTCCCGCTGCCACGTGTCAATGATCGAGCGCTCGATGTCGGGGAACTTGGGGTGCTGATCGACGTCGGGATAGCGCTCGGACGGCATCAAGTCAGCGTACGTGGCGAGTAGCTTGGACAGTTCATGGATACGAGCCCACGGCGGCGAGGGATCGACGGAACTGGCTACCTCTGCGCCGAAGGCCGCGCGTGGGGCAGTTCTCTCGACAGCCAGCGACGAGCTGCAGCCGAGCGAGCTCGCGAGCGAGCCTAGAGACGTTGCATACGCCGCTGTACACCGCGAACGATGACGGCTCAGTCGAGCTGCACGTGCACGCGCAACCAGGCGCGGGTCGTACGCAGATCACGGGGCGTCATGGCGACGCGTTGAAGATCCGTGTGGCCGTTCCCCCTGAGCACGGCCGGGCTAACGGTGCGCTCGCCACCGCGCTGGCTGATGCCTTTGGTGTCGGCACCGGCCAGGTGTCGCTCGTCTCGGGAGAGAAGAGCCGCACCAAGCGATTCCGCCTCGAGGTCGAAGATGTCGATGCCTTCGCGGTCCGCCTCGACGAGCTGGTGGCTGCCGGTGCCAGCGGCCCCGGGCCGGCTGACCGCGACAAATGGCGACCACCAAAAGGTTGAATCGCCCCATCCTCGCCTTTACACTCCAGCACCTTTTGCGGGCGGGGAGGTAGCCCATGCCCAGTGCAACGGGGCGCCCGAGCCCCCTCCGCAAGAGCACGAAGGCCGCTCCATCCGCGATCAAGAGCCGGAAAGCCATGCCCACCAAGAAGCAACCAGCAAAAAAGGCGGCCAAGAAGGCCGCGCCGGCCAAGAAGCCAACTCCGGCCAAGAAGCGCGTTGCCGTGAAGCCGGCGGTGAAGAAGAAGCCAACGCCGGCGAAGAAGCCAACTCCGGTCAAGAAGCGCGTTGCACCCGTGAAGAAAGCCGCGGCGGTCAAGAAGGCCGCGGTGGTCAAGAAGCCTGCGGCGGTCAAGAAGCCTGCGGCGGCCAAGAAGGCCGCCCCAGTCAAGAAGGCCGCACCGATCAAGAAGCAACCGGCACCGAAGCCGGTTGCGCCGGCGCCGGTGCCGGCAGCCAAGAAGGCCGTGCCCGCAAAGGTCGTCGGCCCGCCGAAGAGCCTCGGTCCCGTCCAGACCACCTATCCGACGAAGAAGCCGGTGGTTCGGCGCGGTCCGGTCGTGCTCGACAAGTTCCTGCTAGGTCAGCAAGCGGCACTGCAAGAGGAGCGGGCGTCGTACACGCATCAGGCTGACACCTTGCAAGCCGAAGCTGATCAATTGGCCGCCGAACGCGAGCCAGGCGATGTGCAGTTCGATGAAGAGTCGGGCGAAGGCGACACGTTGGCGGTCGAGCGCGAGCGCGATCTTGCGCTGTCGTACCAGGCTCGTGCCGCGGTCGAGGAGATCGACGCGGCATTGGAGAAGATCCTTGATGGCACGTACGGCGTTTGCGAGCAGTGCGGCACCACGATCCCGAGGGAACGTCTGCGGGCGATTCCGTTCGCGGCGCTCTGCGTGAACTGCAAGAGCATGGGATTGGGTCGGCGGTAGCCACTCGCCGGCGAGCCGCCCTCGTCGCCGCCGTGGCCGCGGTGGTCGTCGCGATCGATCAGCTGACGAAGGCTTGGGCCGTGCACACGCTGGCGACGCGCGACATCGACCTCGTGTGGACGCTGCGCCTGCATCTCACCCGCAACCGTGGCGCGGCGTTCAGCTTGGGCTTCGGCAGTGGTGGCTTGATCGCGATTCTGGCGATCGTGGTCGTGTTCGTACTGATGGCGCTCGGACGCAATCTGGACTCACGCATTGGTGTCGTCAGTTTGGGCCTCGTCTTGGGTGGTGCGCTGGGCAACCTTGCCGATCGTGCCTTTCGAGATGGCAGCGGTTTGCTCGGCGGAGCCGTGATCGATTTCATCGATCTCCAATGGTGGCCCGTGTTCAACGTTGCGGACATCGCGGTCACGATCGGAGGCGTGCTCCTCGTGCTCAGCTCGTCGAAGGAGCCGTAGGTGGAGCAACGCGAGTTTGCGGTTCCGTCGGCGCTGGTCGGGGAGCGAATCGATCGGATCGTGGCCGTTCTCACCGGCGGCACGCGCGCCGAGGCGAGCGAGCTCATCGCCGCGGGGGCGGTCAAGGTCGACGGTGTTCTCGCGACGAAAGGGTCCGTCCGGGTGCTCGAAGGCTCGGCCGTCGAGGTGATGGCACCGGCCGCCGTGAAGGCGGTGGCGCTCGCCTCGGATCCGAGCATCGACGTGAAGGTCGTGTACGAGGACGCGGACCTGATCGTCGTCGACAAGCCCGCTGGGCTCGTTGTGCATCCCGGAGCGGGGAACAAGACGGGCACGCTCGTGCACGGACTGATGGCTCGCTATCCCGAGATCGCGGCCGTAGGCGATCCGACACGACCGGGCATCGTGCATCGCATCGACAAGGACACCTCGGGTTTGCTGGCGGTCGCGCGTTCAGAGCACGGCTACACGGAGCTGAATGCCCAGATCGCGGCGCGCGCGATGACTCGGCGTTACCTGGCCCTGGTCTGGGGCCATCCCGCATCGCCGCGAGGCATGATCGATGCTCCCATCGGCCGGTCGGTCCGCACGCCGACACGGATGACGGTGTCGGCTCGTGGACGTGAGGCGAGGACGACCTACGAGGTCAAGGCCACCTACATCGAGCCCGCGCCCGTCGCGCTTCTCATGTGTGCCTTGGACACCGGTCGCACCCACCAGATCCGTGTGCATCTTCAGACCATCGGGCATCCAGTGGTGGGCGACCGCAGATACGGCGGACACCGTGCACCGTTCACCCAGCTGCGGCGCTTCTTCCTCCACGCCGCGCACCTCGAGCTCGATCACCCCGCGACCGGTGAGCGCCTCGCGTTCGAGTCACCCCTTCCGGCGGAGCTCCGGGACGTGGTCAGTCAGCTCCAGGCCACGGTTTCTGACCCCGAGCCATAGCCGCCACATCCGCCAAACTGAGCGCGTCGAGCAGACGGCGCATCTCGTCACCGACGCCCGCCCACACCGAGAGCAACACGCACTGCCCCTCGTGGTCACATGCGCCGTTTTGATGGGGCTCTCCAAAGTCGCCGACGACGATCGGACCGTCGACCGCGCTCACAATGTCGCCCAGAGTGATCGCGCTCGGCTCCCGAGCGAGGACATACCCTCCCCCGACACCGCGTTTGGACCTCACCACCCCCGCGCCCTTGAGCGCGAGGAGGATTTGCTCGAGGTACGGCTGCGGGAGCCCGGTGCGCTCGGCGATGTCGCGGACCGAAGTCGGACCGGCGACGTCGGCGTGCAGCGCCAACGACAGCAGTGCACGGCACGCGTAGTCGCCTCGGGTCGACACCTTCATGGCGGGTGAACGATAGGGGGAATCGGCCTCACCTTCGCTCCTTGGTACCCACGGCGACTGCCGCGTCGGTAGCGACCGGTAGGGTGGCGAGGAGCACGAAAGGACGGCAGTGGGCGACAACGCAGTCGACGGAGCACTAGCACCGTTGGTGCCTGACTACGGCGGGGCCTGTCTCGTGAACGTGGTGCCGACGCTGCTCGAGCGCCCCGAAATCGTCCCGGCGTGGATGCCCGCCGCGGCTCTCGAGGCCGACCAGGTCGTGCTGCTGCTGCTCGATGGCCTTGGCTGGGAGCAGCTCGAGGCTCGCCGTCACCTCGCACCAACGATGTCGGCGATGGACGGTGGGCCGATCGCCACCGTGCTGCCCACGACCACCGCCACCGCGCTCACCTCGATGTCCACCGGCGTGACTCCGGGCGAGCACGGTGTGGTCGGCTACCGCATTCAGGTGCACGGTGAAGTGCTCAACATCCTGCGGTGGACCACCGCGGCGGGCGATGCGCGGCACACGATTCCGCCCCAGAAAGTACAGACGCAGTTGCCCTTCTGTGGTCAACGGCCGCCCGTCGTCACACGCGCCGAATTCGAGCGCACCGGGTTCACGGCCGCACACCTCGACGGTACGCGCTTCACGGCGTATCGCATGCCCTCGTCGCTGGTCACCGAAGTGGCTCGCTTGACCCGTAGCTCCGAGCCTTTCGTGTACGGCTACTACGAGGGCATCGACAAGGTGAGCCACGAGTACGGCCTCGGCGAGTACTACGACGCCGAGCTCGCCGCCGCTGATCGCCTCGTCGGCGACGTCCTCGACGCCGTTCCTTCGGGGACAGCAGTCGTGGTCGTGTCCGATCACGGACAGGTCGAGGTCGGTCCGAATGTGATTCCTCTCGCGCCCGAGGTCATGGCGCACGTGTCGCTCCAGTCGGGCGAAGGCCGCTTCCGGTGGTTGCACGCCCGGCCAGGCCACGCATCGTTGCTGGTCGATGCCGCCGTGGCGGCGCACGGCCAAGACGCTTGGGTGGTCACCAGGGACCAAGTGATCGAAGAAGGGTGGTTCGGTCCCCACGTCACGGCGGACGCATCCTCGCGACTCGGCGACGTCGCGCTCGTGGCCCGGACCGACGTGGCCTTCATCGACCCGACCGACACGGGTCCCTACCACCTGATCGGCCGGCACGGCTCGGCCACCTCCGCGGAGCTCTACGTGCCTCTTCTCGTCGGTCGGGGGTAAGACTGACCCTCATGTCCGAAACAACCGAGCCCGTCGTCGTCGAGCATCCGGAAATTGTGCCGTCATCGTCAGCACCAAGCGACGGCGAAGAACGGGAGGCAGTCGAGCAGCCGGCCAAGGTGATGCGCATCGGGTCGATGATCAAGCAACTGCTCGATGAGGTCAGGGCGGCACCGCTCGACGAGGCCAGCCGGGACCGATTGGCCGCGATCTTCGAGACCTCGGTCAAAGAGCTGTCAGAGGCCCTCTCTCCTGACCTGCAGGCGGAACTGCACCGGCTCGCTCCACCGTTCAGCGGCCAGAGCACCCCGAGCGAGGCCGAGCTGCGCGTTGCGCAGGCCCAGCTCGTCGGCTGGCTGGAAGGGCTCTTCCACGGCATCCAGGCCACGTTGTTTGCCCAACAGATGCAGGCCCGCCAGCAACTCGAAGAGATGCGGCGCCAACTCCCCGCGGGCCAGATGCCCGACGGCGCCGAGCGCCCCGGCACCTACCTGTAGCTGTTACTCTCAAACCCGCAAACAACACCGCTGTAGTTCTCCACAGCCACCTGTGGATCACCGGTGGATGACGTGTGGACAGTGTGAAGGAGGGACGTGGCGTAGGTGTCGGACTCATTTGCGCACCTGCACGTTCACACTGAATTCTCGATGCTCGACGGCGCGTCCCGGGTGGACGAGGTCGTCGCCGCGGCGGCTGCCGACGGGCAGCCTGCTCTCGGCATCACGGACCACGGGAACATGTACGGCGTCCTGCCGTTCTACGCCGCCTGCAAAGCGGCCGGCATCACTCCGGTCGTGGGGTTCGAGGCGTACATGGCGAACGACAGCCGCTATGAGCGCATCAACACCCGCGGCAAGATCGACGACACCGGCGGCGAGGGCGAGGGCGGGAAGAAGGCGTGGTACCACCTCACGCTGCTCGCAGAGAACAACCGCGGCTACAAGAACCTGATCCAGCTGGCGAGTCGCGCGTTTCTCGAGGGGTACTACCGCAAGCCGAAGGTCGACTGGGAGTTGCTCGACGAGCACAGCGAAGGCGTCATCGCCACCAGCGGTTGCCTCGGCGGCCACGTCTTGCAGTCGCTCCTCACCGGTGATTTCGAGACTGCTCTCGCGAAGGCGGGTCGGCTCCAGGAGATCTTTGGCCAGAGCAACTTCTTCATCGAGTTGCAGGACCACGGCATCCCTGAGCAACACAAGACCAACCCGCAACTCGTCGAGATCGCGCGAAAGCTCGGGGCGCCGCTCCTCGCCACCAACGACAGCCACTACACGCGCCCGGAAGACGCGGAGGCGCACGACGCGCTGCTCTGCGTCCAGACCAACGCGCTGATCAGCCAGTCTGGCGATGAGCGCTTCAAGTTCAGCGGCGAGGGCCACTACCTGAAGACCGCCGACGAGATGCGGCGTCTCTTCGGCGAGCTTCCAGAAGCGTGCGACAGCTCGTTGCTGATCGCCGAGCGAGCCAATGTCGAGATCGAGTTCGGCAAACCGCAACTGCCCGACTTCGCGGTGCCCGCGGGGTTCGCCTCCGACACCGACTACCTGCGACACCTCACGATGGAGGGGGCGCGCGAGCGGTGGGGGCAGAACACCCCCGACGCAGTCGTGGAGCGGTTGGCCTATGAGCTCAAGGTCATCGACGACATGGGTTTCAGCGCGTACTTCCTCATCGTGTGGGACCTCATCCGTCACGCCCGGCAGTCGAACATCCGCGTCGGTCCAGGCCGCGGTTCGGCCGCGGGCTGCGCGGTGGCCTACTGCCTCCGAATCACCGATCTCGATCCGATCAAGTACGACCTGCTGTTCGAGCGCTTCCTCAACCCGTCGCGCATCTCGATGCCCGACATCGACATGGACTTCGACTCGCGTTACCGCGACGAAATGATCCGCTACGCGGCCGAGCGCTATGGCCGCGACCACGTCGCCCAGATCGTCACGTTCTCGACGATCAAGGCCCGGGCCGCGGTGCGCGATGCCGCCCGCGTGCTCGGCTACCCGTACGCGATCGGCGACCGAGTCGCAAAGGCGATGCCGCCGCTCATCATGGGCCGCGACACACCACTCAAGGCGTGCCTCGAGCTCACACCCAAGTTCGAGGACGGCTACAAGATGGCCGCGGACCTACGGGCGATGTACGAGACCGACCCTGACCTCAAGCGCGTCATGGATGTCGCCAAGGGGCTCGAGAACCTTCGGCGCCAAGACGGCATCCACGCCGCCGCCGTGGTGATCACCAAAGAGAAGCTCACCGAGTACCTCCCGATCCAACGCAAACCCGATCCGGGCGCTGATCCTGATGCCTCGCCGATCGTCACGCAGTACGAGATGCACGGAGTCGAAGACCTCGGCCTGCTGAAGATGGACTTCCTCGGTCTCCGCAACCTCGACGTCATCACCGACGCGCTCGAGATCATCAAGCAGGTGCACGGTGTCGACCTCGACATCGACAACGTCGATCTCAACGACGGTCCGACGTTCGAGTTGTTGCGACGCGCCGACACCATGGGAGTGTTCCAACTCGAAGGTGGACCGATGCGAGCGTTGAT
The DNA here is from genome assembly GCA_041166685.1 of Acidimicrobiaceae bacterium. Lineage (GTDB taxonomy): Bacteria > Actinomycetota > Acidimicrobiia > Acidimicrobiales > JACDCH01 > DASUCS01. Next base: position 9,694 of record JBEEGD010000551.1, read on the forward strand.
CCGCTCGCTCGCGCCCACGACCTTCGAGGACATCTGCGCCCTCGTTGCGCTCTACCGCCCTGGCCCGATGGCGGCCAACATGCACAACGACTACGCCGACCGCAAGAACGGCCGTAAACCGGTCGACTATCTCCATCCCGACGCCGAAGAGGTGCTGGCCGACACCTACGGCCTGATGATCTACCAAGAGTCGGTCATGAAGGTCGCGCAGAAGTTCGCGGGCTATTCGCTCGCGGAGGCCGACAACCTCCGGAAAGCCG
>JBEEGD010000552.1:0-5906 GCA_041166685.1 Acidimicrobiaceae bacterium
GGAAGGCGGCTCACGTCGCCGGGATGTCGAGAAATCCTCGGCGGCGTTGGAACCGCCATCGACCGTCTTCGCGCACGAGATCGTCGGCGTGGTGGCCCACCATCGTGAGCATCGGGGACCCGTCGTCCCGCCTGACCACGACGCTCCACATCGCCTCACCGGTGGCTCGATCGTCGTCGAGCTCGATACGGGGGCTTCCGAGAACATGGATCACGCTCGAGTGGTCACGGGAGCCGAGGTTGTCGGTCATCACCCGCTCCACCTCGGCGCGGCCATCGGCGCGCGAGCGCGGGCTCAGGCGCAACTTGGCATCGACGGCGAACAGCGACGCGAACGCGGCGAAGTCACCGTGGTCGAGATGGTGCCCGTAGTCGAGATAGAGGCGCCGGATCTCCTCGAGGTCCTCGAGCCGACGGAGCCGGGCCGCCAGGGCGGCGACGTCGTCCTCCGCGGACGCTCCGGATCGAGCCATCGACGTACCTCCAGTTGTTGGGATCGGTACAACATAGGAGTGCGGTCGCCGTCCGTCCATCGGCCGCCGACGGGCGCGTGCTGCGCACTAAGGTGACGCCAGCGTTAGACAACGGGGGCACCGATGGAGACGACCGTCGAACCGAGCGCCGCGCGGGGCAAAGGGCGTGATCCCTGGGGCGCGCTCGCCGAACTGCGTCGCACCTACGGCGTGGTCAAGGGCGGACCTGCCGACCCCGCCTCCGTCACCGGCGCACCGAAGCCGAGCTATTCGGTGCTGCGCTACGACGACTGCGCTCGCGTGCTGCGCGACGGGGACACGTTCTCGTCCCGTATCTACGAGGGGATCATGGGTCCTGTGATGGGTCACACCATCTTGGAGATGGACGACCCCGAGCACCGGCGCTTCCGGAACATCGCCGGTCACGCCTTCCGGCACAAAACTCTGCAGCGATGGGAGACGGAACTGATCGAGCCGCTCGCGGAAGAGATCATCGACGGGTTCGCGGCAACGGGTGAAGCCGAGCTGGCCGCGGAGTTGACGTATCCGTTCCCGGTGCAGGTCATCGCGAGGATCCTCGGCTTGCCGCACGAGGACCATCCCATGTTCCAGAAGCTCGCGTTCACGCTCACGAGCGTGGTCGCGGGGTATGACGCGAGCGTGCGCGCCTCGCGTGAGCTGGCGGAGTACCTCACGCCGATCGCGCAGCAGCGGCGCGCCGACCCCGACGACGACCTCATCAGCGAGCTGGCCACCGCGGTCGTGGACGGCGAGCAGCTGACGGATGACGAGATCGTGGCGTACCTGCGGCTTCTCCTGCCGGCCGGATCAGAGACGACCTACTACTCGACCGGCACGCTCTTGTTCGCCCTGCTGACGCACCCCACCCAGATGAACGAGATCCGGGCCGACCGCGCACTCATCGGTAAGGCGATCGAGGAGCTGCTCCGCTGGGAACCGGCGATCCCGTTCATCCCCCGCCTCGCGACCAAGGACGTCACGATCGCCGGCGTGGACATCCCGCGCGGTGCCAACGTCACCGCGTGTCTCGGTTCCGCGAACCGCGACGAGACCCGGTTCGACGACCCGGACCGCTACGACATCCACCGCCCCGAGCAGCAGCACCTCGCGTTCGCCTTCGGCCCGCACATGTGCTTGGGAATGCATCTGGCTCGGATCGAGATGCGGATCGCGCTGAACGCGTTGCTCGATCGCGTACCGGACATCAGGCTGTCGCCCGGCCCAGCGGGATCGCCGACCGCGGATCCGCACATCCACGGCTTGGGCTTCCGCAAGCCCAACTGCCTCCCCGTGCGGTTCACACCGGCGCGCGCCTGAGGACGTGCGCGGAGAGGTTCGCCGAGCGCGCCGCGGACCTCTCGTCGCCAGGCTTCGCCTGCCGACAAAACCGCACTGTGCCTATGGGTCGCCTCGCCTATCGGCTCGGCTCCTGAGGCGTAAGCAGCGAGGTGTCGATGTTGCCGGTGAGGAGGCCCCCGGTGAAACCGCCGTCGGTGAAAAGCGTCGTGGCGGTGGTATAGCTCGACCTCGGGCTGTTGAGCATCACGAGTGCCCACGCCTGCTCGTCCGGTCGCGCGTTGCGCCCGATCGGCTTGGGGAGACGTTCGAAGAAGTCCGGTCCGGTGCTCTCGATGAACGATGGCATCATCGGCGTGTCGGTGGGACCCGGGTTGATGCTGTTCATCCGGATGCCGACGGGCGCAAGCTGAAAGCCGCGGAGCGCTACGTACGCGTTGATCGCCTGCTTCGAGAAGCCGTACCCGGTGGGTCCGACGAGATCGGGGTGCTCCTCGCACCATGTCTTGCCCGACGCGAAGTCCTGCGTCTCGAGGAGCGGCATCAGCGCGGCGATGTTCGGTAGCCACCCCGCGCCGGCCACCGAAGAGATGAACGCGATGCCGCCGCCATTGCCCATGGCCGGGAGGATCGACTCAGTGAGGTGCCGGTGACCGAGAAAATTCACCTGCATGACCTTTTGACCGGGCGCGGTCGTCGGGAGACCGGCACAGTTGAACAGGGCGTCGACCGGTTCACCGACACGATCGACGACGTCGTCGGTCTGACCCGGGTCACTCAAGTCACACCGGAAAAAGTCGGCGAGCTCGACCACCGCGTCCTTTACATCGAGCCCGATGACCTCGGCGCCGAGCTCACCGAGGATCGACGCGCACGCCTCCCCCATGCCCGACGCCGCGCCCGTGACGAGCACCCTCCGGCCTTCGTACTGCAGCGGATCGTTCATGTGCCCCTCCTCGATCGAACTGATTCGGCCGCGTTCACGCCGGCTCGCGAGCCACGATGCGATTGCGCAGCACACCGATCCGCTCGATCTCCACCTCGACGACGTCGCCAGCGCCCATGACGACCGGCGGGTCACGGAGGATCCCGACTCCCTCGGGCGTGCCCGTGGCGATCACGTCGCCCGGCAACAGCGTGAGACATCGCGAGGCGTAGGCCGCGATGTCGTCCGCCCGGAAGATCATCTCGCTGGTGTTGGCCGACTGCGTGGTGACGCCGTTGACCCGCGTGCAGAGGTTCAGGGCGTATGGGTCGCCGATCTCCTCGGCCGTCACGATGACCGGCCCGATGGGCCCCGAGCGGTCGGCGTTCTTCCCGAGCGCCCACTGCCGAGTGGCGAACTGGAACGTGCGCGCGCTGACGTCGTTGAAGCACGTGTAGCCGAGGATGGCGAGGTGCGCGGTCTCCGGGTCGGCGTCGACCAGCGGCGCGCCGATGATCACCGCCAACTCGACCTCCCAATCGAGTCCGTTCTCTCCCGACGGGATCGGGATGTCCACGCCGTCGGTGACGAGCGTCGAAGCCCACCTCGCGAACAGGTTGGGCGCGGCGGCCGGCTCGACGTCGGCTTCCGCGGCGTGGCTGCGGTAGTTCACTCCTGCGCACAACACGCGAGCTGTGGTGGGCACCGGCGGGACGACCTCCAGCTCGGTGAGCGCGACGCCGTCGCCTTGGCTCGGCCCGCTTGCTCGCTCGAGGCCGGCGCTCACGTCGGCGTAGAACTCGTCGAGTGGCGCGATGACGTGCGCGCGATCACCGCGCACGGCCGCCATCATCGACTCACTCCCGTCTCGAAACGCTGTCAAGCGCACCGCGTCATTCCTTTCCTCGCACCTCGCGAGCTGCTAGAGGGAGAACGGATCACCGAGGTCGAAGGACACATCGGCGAACCGAGGCCCTTCGTTCTCCAGCTCGTCGAGCGTCCACCGACCGGGTTTCTCGATCTTGTCGACGATGGACCAGGGCTGAAAGAGGTGCACCTGTCCGCCGACGACGAGGAAGACCCGCCCAGTGATCGGACACCCCTTTGTGCTGAGGTACGCGACCCAGGGCGCCACGTTGGCCGCGTCCATCGGGTGGAAGCCGTCGGGGCCGGCAGCAACGGGCTGTTCGTCACGGAGCCCGGCCGTCAATCGGGTGTGAGCGCCCGGCGCGATCGCGTTGACGCGCACCCCATAGCGGGCCAGTTCTTTACTGGCGATGATCGTCATCGCCGCGATGCCCATCTTGGCCGCGCCGTAATTGGTCTGGCCGACTTTGCCGAACAGGCCCGACGCCGACGACGTGTTGACGATGGCACCAAATACGTCTGCACCCGCCTTGGCGCGATCGCGCCAGTAGGCGCCCGCCCACCGCGACGGACAGAAATGTCCCTTCAAGTGCACGTGCACGACCGCGTCCCACTCCTCCTCGGTCATGTTCACCAGCATGCGATCGCGGAGTATCCCCGCGTTGTTGACGAGGACGTGGAGATCGCCGAATGCGTCGAGCGCGGTTTCGACAAGACGCCTGGCCCCGACCCAGTCGGCGACGTCGTCGTGGTTCGCGACCGCCTCGCCACCAGCTGCGACGATCTCCGCAACTACCGCGTCCGCGGGCGCAGAGTCAGCGCCCTCGCCGTCGGACGCGGCGCCGACGTCGTTGACGACGACCTTGGCGCCTTCAGCGGCGAACAGCAGGGCGTGCTCACGACCGATGCCGCGTCCTGCCCCGGTGATGATGGCGACTCGTCCCGCCAGCCGTTCCACTTCCTCGAATCCTCCTTCGTCGTCCAGACCAGCCGTCAGCGCGATCGGGACGGCAACGTGTTCTTGCGAACGTCGCGAAAGGGAACGTCGTGATCTGCGGCCCACTCCCGGGGCATGCCCAGCACCCGTTCGCTGATGATGTTGCGCTGCATCTCGTTGCTGCCGCCTCCCAGGCACTCCGCTTGTCGTCCGATCGACTCTTCGCTCAGCCGACCAGCGATGCCGCGCTCGCCGGCCGGCCACGTGACCCCGCGCTCGCCGGCGATCTCGAGACTGATCTGGGCCCGGCGAACGAACTGCGTCGCGGTGAACAGTTTGAGGATGGAGCCTGAAGGCGGCACCATCTCGCCGCGGGCGATCCCGGTGCTGATGCGCCGGATCAGGTGGCCCCGGACCAGTTGGAGCACTCGAGCCTCGGCCACGAGCTCGCGTACGCGCGGGTCGTCATCCTGCCCCGTCTCCTCCGCCAGAGCCAGCAGGTCATGAAGGGGCGCGGAGGCCTCGGCGATGAGGATGGGACCGCTGGTGTACGGAGATCCGCCGCCGACCGCGCTCCGCTCGTGCACGAGGAGTCGCGAGGCCACCGCCCAACCGCCGTCGACCTCGCCCACGACGTCGGCGGTGGGGATCGGAACGTCGTCGAAGAACTCCTGACAGAACTCCATGGATCCGTTGACCCGGCGGATCTGGTCGATCTGGATGCCGGGCTGTTTCACCTTGACGATGAACATCGTGAGGCCGTGGTGTTTGGGCATGTCCCAGTTGGTGCGGGCCAGGCACATGGCATAGTCGCTCGCGTAGGCGCCCGAGCTCCAGATCTTCGAGCCGTTGAGGATCCAAACATCGCCGTCGCGCCTGGCGCTCGTGATGCACCCCGCGAGGTCGGAACCGCCCGACGGCTCCGAGAGGAATTGGACCCACAGCTCGTCGCCCCTCAGGATGGCCGGAAGGTGGCGAAGCTTCTGCTCGTGAGTCCCGAGCTCGAGAAGTGTCGCTGCCAATATCCCGAGTGTCGGGATGTTGAAGGCCAGCGGCATCGCGTACGGCAATGACTCCTCTGTGAACGCCTGCTGATGGTCAGGTGTGAGGCCCTGACCGCCATACTCGACCGGGAAACAGAGGCCGGCGAAACCGCCATCCCACAGCGTCCGCTGCAGTCGGCGATCGCGCTCACGACCGGCATCGTCGGTGGAGCGTGCCACCGCATCGTCGTCACGGGGCGGCATGGTGTGATCGAGCCACTCGCGAGCCCGAAGACGAAACGACTCGACGTCTTCTGTCGGGGCCGCGTACGTCACGACGCTCTTCTCCCCATCCCGAGCATCACCGCGATGCGCTCGCGGTGCTCGGCCGGGGTGCCATGCAGT
>JBEEGD010000553.1:0-3531 GCA_041166685.1 Acidimicrobiaceae bacterium
CCCCTCCCGAGAAGGGATCGCCACCGACAGACGTGCTGGTGCCCATCGGGATCCGTGACATGGACTCAACGCCGCCCACCACCACCACGTCGTGGTAGCCGGCGATGATGCTCGCGGCACCGAACTGAAGCGCCTGCTGCGAGGAACCGCACTGCCGATCTACGGTGACGCCGGGGACGTGCTCTGGCCAGCCCGCGGAGAGCACCGCAGTCCGAGCGATGTCGCCTGCCTGCTCGCCGACCTGCACGACGCAGCCCCAGATGACGTCTTCGACAAGGCCGGGATCGATACCGCTGCGTTCGGCGAGGGCACGCAGGACGTCTGCGGACAGATCGGCTGGATGCCGATCGGCCAAGCCGCCGCTCCTCCTTCCGACGGGGCTACGGACGGCCTCGACAATGACAGCGTCGCGCATGTTCGCTCCAAGAGTTCGTGTTCGTTGGACAGTGCAGGATTCAGGGTTAGGACGTCGCCATGCACAGAGCTTGAGCATGGTGCAGAACCCGGGGGACGCCCGTGTCGAGGGTGGCGAACCAGGCGTCGTCGGATTCCCCGCGTATCCATCGCTGGTGGCTCGTCTCCAGGAAGCAGGCAAGCTTCCAACCGGCAAGGACCTCGTACCAGCGGATAGCGCTCACGTCTCGACCTGTCGCGGTCGCGTAGCGGTCCAGGACGTCGTCCCGCGTGAACGAGCCGGACTGGGCCAGTGCTTCACCGGTCAGGTCGTCGAGCAGCGGCTTCTCGTTCACCCACGGCGTGAGAAACAACAGGTAGCCGAGGTCGGAGAGAGGGTCACCGATCGTGGCCATCTCCCAGTCGAGGACGGCCGTGATGGTGCAGTCAGCCGGGTCAACGACGACGTTGTCGAGCTTGTAGTCGCCGTGAACAACGGTGTGCCCGACGGTCTCGGGCTGGTGGGCGCGCAGCCAGGTCTCGATGTCAAGGGCAGTCCTCAACAGGTCCCGACTGCGGGCAGAAGGCGTTTCCAGCGTCGCCCACTGACCACCCCACCGTCGGAGCTGACGCTCCAGGTAGCCGTCCGGCCTTCCGAGCGAGGCCGCGATCAGCGGCCCGGTGTCTGCATCGTGAATCTCCACTAGGGCGTCGACCAGTTCGCCGGCCAACCGTGTCCGTGCAGGGGCCGACATCAGGAAGGAGGGGACCGTGGAACGAACAACCTGGCCCTCGGCTCGTTCCATCACGTAGTACGGCCCCGCTTCTTCGAACAGGACGACACGCGGTACGCGGGCCGGGCTGTCAGCGAGCGCCTGCAGAACGCGTGCTTCGCGAAGGACGTCGTGGGCTCCCGGGGCGTGGACACCCGGCGGTGGTGCTCGCAGGATCCATGTCTGGTCCGTGCCCCGGCGGCGTACGAGCAGCGTCTGGTTGCTGTGTCCAGCGACGAGCTGGTCGATCAGCACTTCACCAGTGCCGGGCAGCTGGTGGCGCAGCGAGTCCGTGAGGTCCATGTCGACGTTCAGCGGCTCAGGATGGTGACGGCGCTGATGCCGGGGGCACCATAGACGTGCGAAAGCGCGGTGCGAGGGGCATTGGGGACTTGGCGCTCGCCAGCGCGTCCCCGCAGCTGTGTCACGTTCTCGTAGATCATGCGCAGTCCCGAGGCGCCGACAGGCTCCCCGTTGGCGATCAGTCCGCCGTCGGTGTTGACCGGCGTACTGCCAGTGATGTCGGTCTCGCCGGCGGCGAGCAGGGCGGGCTGCTTACCGTGTTCGCACAGCCCCACTTCGGCCATGTGCATGATCTCTGCGCCGGCCTCTGTGTCTTGAAGCTGCCACACGTCAATGTCAGCAGGGCTGAGGCCGGCCTTCTCGAAGGCGTCCTTCGCCGCGAGTTCGCTCGGAGTGGCCGGTTGTTCGAGAGGCAAGGAGGTCTGGAACAGCTCGAACGACCCAGCGAGTCGACTGCGTAGGCTGGTCGCCCTCACATAGATGGGGTTGTCGGTGTACTTGTGCGCATCCTCAGCGGGGCAGACGACGAGAGCGACCGCTCCGGCGCTGGGAGAGCAGATCATGTACTGCCGCAGCGGGTTGTTCAGCATCATCGAGGCGCGCACGTCCTCGGCGGTCAGGGGCTTCTGGCGCCATGCGTGAGGCGCAAGGGCTCCGTTCCGATAGGCCTTGACGGCGACGTCGACCAGGCTCTGCTCCGGAATGCCGTGGTCGTGCATGTAGCGCTGGATCTTCAAGGCGAAGAACTGCGGGTTGAGGAAGAAGCCGGTCTCGCCGTACCAGGCGCCCACGCCCCAGTCGGTGGGGTCAGCGGTGAAAGCCCCCTTGGAGTGCTTGTCCATGCCGACGACGACACCGAGCCGCCCCCGGCCTGAAGCGATCAGGCTCTCTGCGGTGATCAGAGCCGCAGTCCCCGTCGCGCAGCCGTTCAGCACGTTGATGAAGGGCAGCGAGGTGGTGCCGAGGTCGCCCACCATCACGTCAGCCTGACCGCCGTCAAGGCTGCCTCCGACGGCAACTTGGACGTCTTTCCAGCTGGCTCCGGCATCGGCCAAGGCTTGACCGATGGCGAACTGGGCCATCTGCTGGGCGGTGAGCTCGGTGCGGCCGAAGGGGTGGATGCCGGCCCCGACGATCGCGAGGTCGCTCATGAGCTGCTCCCCACTTCGCGGGGCCGGAAGGCGAACGTGGACAAGTGACGGCCGTCCTCGTGCTCGAAGGGGATGAGGACGAGCGCTACCTCAGAACCGATCGCGCACCTTCGTTCGGCGTCGCTGACGGGAACGTCGAGCCGGGTCTCCACGAGGCAAGCGCCGGCGAGATCGATGTAGCCCAGCACATATCCGGCGAAGGCGTCCTGCACCACTTCCCGGTATGGCGCCTTGGGCTGGTACTCCTGGGTGGTCCAGCTCCAGACCCGGCCCTGGCGGGGGAGGTCTGTTGCCTCCACGCCTGTGGCGGTGCAGAAGGGGCAGCGCTCCCGGCGCGGGAAGTGCCTCTTCGAGCAGGCGGCACACATGCCACCGAGCAGGACCGGTCCGTCCGCTCTCACGGTGAAGAGCCCGTCCGCAACGGGCGGTAGTTCCTGGATGTCCATGACCCCTCATCTCTCAGCGTCAGAAAAACTCTACAACGTATATTCATTCCGCGCGAGTTTCCGAAAGCAGTTGCTTCAGGCTGGATGCCGAGGCAGACTTATGCGAGTTGTACGCCGTACAAACGATGGAGATGAGATGTCGAAGCTGTGGGTCAACTCCGCTGACTCGCACGTCCTGGAGCCGCTGGACCTCTGGAAGCAGGCCCTCACTGCGGATATGGCCGAGCGTGCCCCCTGGACGGAGCGCGCAGACGGACGCGAGACGGTCTACGTGGATGGTCAGGTGATGCGCCGTGACCCGATCTCGTTCTCGGACGCCATGCGGCCTCCGGGCGCAGAGGACGTCACGATCCGCATGAAGGACCTTGATGACCAGGGTGTCTGGGCCGAGGTGGTGTTCCCCTCTCGAGGCTTCTGGATCAGCAACATGACAGACCCGGTCCTCGCCCGGGAGTGCTCACGCGC
>JBEEGD010000554.1:0-4293 GCA_041166685.1 Acidimicrobiaceae bacterium
GTGGTCGGCGACGCGTACAGCGACAACTTCAGCGGGGGCAGCTCCGACTCGATCTCTGCGTTCAACCTGCTGAAGGAGCGCTTCCCGGCGCGGGCCGGCGACACGGCGGACATCGTCTTCACCTCGAGCAAGGGGGCGACGAGTCCCGAAGTTCGCAGCGCGATGGAGTCGATGTTCGCGGAGATCGCCCCCGGCAAGGTGCCGCACCTCGTCGCGCTCGACTCGCCCTACGAGGGATTCGGGCGCATCAGCGCCGACGGCACGATCGCCTACGCCACCGCGACCTTTGACCAACAGGCGGGTGACCTTCCCCCCAAGACTGCCCAGCCGTTACTGGACGCGGCCAAAAGGGTGAACGTCGCCGATCTGAAGATCGAGTTCGGCGGCCCGGTCGTCGCGCGGGCGCTCGAGCAGTCGCCAGGGGGCGCCGAGGGCATCGGGCTGCTGGCCGCGATCATCATCCTGTTCATCGCGTTCGGTTCGTTGCTGGCGATGAGTTTGCCGGTCCTCGCCGCGATCTTCGGCGTCGGTATCGGGTCAGTGTTCGTGGTGTTGCTCAGTCATGTCATCACCGTGCCGTCGTTCGCACCCTACGTCGCGCTCATGATCGGTCTCGGTGTCGGCATCGACTATGCGCTGTTCATCGTCGTGCGCTACCGGACCGGCCTGCACGACGGCCTCGATCCCGAGAGCGCAAATGTCCTCGCGCTCACGACCGCTGGCCGCGCGGTGCTGTTCGCGGGCTGCACGGTGATCATCTCGCTGCTCGGCATGTTCATGATGGGCATCAACTTCATCTACGGCCTGTCTCTCGGCGCGATCCTGGCCGTGCTCATGACGATGTTGGCATCGGTCACCTTGGTGCCCGCGATCATGGGATTCGCAGGTACCAAGTTGGCGGCGAAGGAACACAGGCGTCGGCATCACCGAGAGACCGTCGCCTTCCGATGGAGCCGTCAGATCCAGAAGCGGCCAGTGGTGATGGCCGCGACGAGCCTGATCGTGCTCGTGACCATTGCGATGCCGCTGTTCTCCATCCGCCTTGGCGTCGCCGATCAGGGCAACGACCCGACATCGCTCACGACTCGCCGGGCCTACGACCTTTTGGCCAAAGGCTTCGGACCGGGCTTCAACGGCCCCATCCTGCTGGCGGCCGACTTCGCCGGCACAACGAACCCAGACACCGTGAGCCGGTTCGCGGAGACGGTGCGGAGCGATCCCGACGTCGCGTTCGTAGCTCCCGTACAGGTGAACCCGACCGGCGACGCAGCTGTCGTGCCCGTGATCCCGAAGGGAGCGCCGCAAGATCGTTCAACCGAGGCGCTCGTGCATCGGTTGCGCAACGAGATCCACCAAGCCGGACTCTCGATCCACGTCGGGAGCGTCACTGCGGTGGCCATCGACGCCGCTGATCACATCGGCAAACGCCTGCCGCTCATGGTCGCGGCAGTGATCATCCTGTCTTTCCTGCTGCTGCTCGCTGTGTTCCGATCCGTGCTGGTCGCGGTCAAGGCAGGCATCATGAACCTGCTGTCGATCGGGGCGGCCTACGGCGTGATCGTCGCCATCTTCCAGTGGGGTTGGTTGAGCGACATCGTCGGCATCGGTCGCCCGGGGCCCATCGAGTTCTGGGTTCCGATGATGCTGTTCACGGTGCTGTTCGGCCTGTCGATGGACTACGAGGTGTTCCTGCTCTCGCGGGTGCGCGAGGAGTACCTCGTGAGCGGCGACAACGGGACTGCGGTCGCCGATGGGCTCGCGGCCACTGCACGTGTCATCACCGCGGCCGCTGCGATCATGATCGCCGTCTTCATGTCGTTCGTGCTTGGCGACCTGCGTGTACTCAAGCTGATGGGTCTCGGCCTCGCCACCGCGATCTTCATCGACGCCACCATCGTCCGCATGGTGCTGGTACCCGCCACGATGGAGCTGCTGGGCAAGGCGAACTGGTGGCTCCCGAAGTGGATCGACCGGATCCTCCCCCGCATCAGCATCGAGGCGCCGCCCGACCTGCGCCTCAAGTCGGCTTCCACGGCTGCCTCAGATGAGGATGCGTCCCTAGTTGGATCCAGCCACGATCACTGAGCGGGCGCCCATTCGGATAATCACGGACGGGCGCGGTTTCGAAGCCGACGTAACGCTGTCTGTCACACGGTCGCGCCGACGAGGCCCGCTGTTGTCTGCCTTGCGAAGCTCGAGTTCGTGCGTAGGTACACCAACCAGGTGACGCCCGCGAACACCAAGTAGGACGCAAGGAACACCCAGAGCGCCGGTACCGACCAATCGGAGTGAGCGGCCGCGACCGCGACTTTCTCCGCCGGCGTCTTGGCCGCTTTGACCAGCGCGGACACGTCGAGGCTGGCTTGGCGGAGCACGACTTGGATCAGGACGCCGCCGAACGCTCCGATCGCGCCGGCGATGCCGATGACGGCGGCAGCGCGGCGCTTGAACTCCACTGCGACCTCTTTGGGATCATCGCTCTTCATGGCGGCTTCCTGGGCACCGATGCGGGCGAAGATCGACGGGATCATCTTGTAGGTGGAGCCGTTGCCGATACCGGAGAGGAAGAAGATGACCATGTAGCTGCCGAAGAACACGGGGAAGCTGCGGTGCTGCACTCCGACGATCGCCGTAGCGGTGAATGCGGTCATTCCCAGGAACACGGCGAACGTGACCTTGGCGCCGCCCGCCCTGTCCGACAGCCAGCCGCCGAAGGGGCGGGACAGCGAACCGATCAGCGCACCAACGAACCCGAGCCCGGCGAGGTAGGTGGCGATGAACGGATGGTCGAGCAGGAACTCCGGAAACGTGTTCTTGATGACGAGCGGCAACGCGAACGAGAAGCCGATGAAGGACCCGAAAGTGCCGATGTAGAGGAACGACATGATCCACGTGTGGGCGTAGCGAAGGGATCTGACGTACGACTTCGTGTCGGCTTTCGCCTGAGCGAGGCTGTCCATGTAGCACCACGCGAGGATCGTCGCGATCGCGATGAACGGGAGCCACATCAGCCCTGCGTACGCGAGGTGGACTTGGTGCGTGGGCAGCTTCACGGCCGCGGCGGGCACACCGATGATGATCGCGAGGGGCACGAAGAGTTGCGCCACTGCGACGCCGAGGTTGCCGCCGGCCGCGTTCAGCCCGAGCGCCCAGCCCTTCTTGCGCTCCGGGTAGAAGAACGAGATGTTCGCCATCGACGACGAGAAGTTGCCGCCGCCGAGCCCCGCCGTCGCCGCACACGCGAGCAGCACCCAGAGCTGGGCGTTGTGACTCTGCCCGGCGAGCCAGCCGCTCGGCACGACGATTGCCAGCAACAGCGTGGGGATGAAGAGCAGAGCCGCGCTGACGGTGGTCCATCCTCGGCCGCCGAATCGTGGCACCGCGAACGTGTACGGGATCCGCAAGATAGAGCCGATGAGGTTCGGGACGAGCGTCAACAAGAACAGCTCGGAAACCGACAACGTGATGCCGATGTTGCCGAGGTTGAGGACGATGATCGTCCACAGCACCCACACGCTGAAGCCGATGTGCTCGGCGAACATCGAGAGGATCAGGTTCTTTCGGGCGATCCTCTCGCCGGTGTGTTCCCAGAACGTCTCGTCGTCGGGCTCCCAGTGGTCGATCCAATGGCCTCTGCGAGCCGGCGTGACAGCAGTGACGTCGGGTGCAGGCTCGACGTCAAGTTCCGGATCGGTCGTGATCGTGTCGATCGTCGTGCTCATGCGAACAGTCAACGCTCGGCGCGATTCGTTTGGATTGCCAGGGCGTGAAGCCCCCGCGTCGCGCGGTTGACCGAGCCGCTGGTCGCGGTTTGATCGTCAGGAAACATGGCGGTAACCGGGCGCACGCTGACCGGAATCACTTTGAAGTTCGGTATCCGGCTCGTCGGGTCGAGCTGATCGGCCGCCGTCAACTGGTTGGCGACCGGCCAGTGATACGGGAGGAACACGGTGTCGGTCCGTAGCCGCGGGTTCGCCATCCACGCGACGAGGATCTCGCCGTGCGCGCTCGTGACATGCGCGAGTTGGTTCTCGAGGAGTCCGCACGCGGTTGCGGTGTCTGGATGCAGCTCGAGCACTGGTTCGGGACTGACGGCGGCCTGCGCGGAGATACGACGAGTCTGCGCGCCGGAGAGGTAGTGGTGGAGCACTCGGCCGGTGGTCAGTATGAGAGGTTGATCGGGTGTCGTCGGCTCGGGGGGCGGAGTCGGGTCAACGCGCGCGAAGCGGGCGCGTCCGTCACGATGACCGAACCTCTCGGTGTACAACATCGGCGTGCCCGGGTGGTCCTCCG